>JBBQIE010000438.1:0-3157 GCA_038324625.1 Anaerolineae bacterium
GGCGTCGTCTTGGAGGGCCACCACTCCGGTGACGGCGATGATGGGTATCCCGGAGAGGCCGGGCTCCTCGCGGATGGCGCTAGCCAGGGCGGCGCCGCTCATGGGCTCCATCACCACGTCCACCAGCACTAGGTCGGCCGGGGCGGCGCGGAGCTTCTCCAGGGCCTCGGACCCGTCGTAGGCCCAGCGCACCTCGAGGGGCTCGGCGGCCGAGAGCAGCATCCGCCGCACCAGTTGCACGAAACCCCGGTCGTCGTCCACCACCAGCACCGATCCCGATGGCACGAAGCGGTGCAGTAGGGCGAGCACTTGCTCGCGGGTCACCGGCTTGCCGATCAGGGCGTCGAAGAGGCCGTCGCCCTCGGGCAGGGAGAGCGCCGGCAGGGAGGTGGCCACGATGGGGACTCCCGGCGGCAGGCGTCCGGCCAGCTCCTCGGCCTGAGCGATCACCTCGGCCGAGGGGCCCTCGAGCACCACCGCGGTGGGATGGTGCCGCTCCAGGAGGGCCGGCACCGTCTCCAAACTGTCGGCGGAGATGATCTGGTACCCATCCAGGTGACGGCCGAGGAAGGCGGCGGCCCGGCCATCGCCCCCGGGGCTGACTACCAGCACCGGGGTGGAGTGGTCGGCGGGCACGGAGGCGCTCAGGCTGCCCCCGAGGCGGGAGACCCATTTCTCTTGTAGGGGCAGGGTGAAGTGGAATTGAGACCCGGAGCCCAGGCTGCTCTCGGCCCAGATCCTGCCCCCGTGAGTCTGCACGAAGCGGCGGGCGATGGCCAGCCCTAGGCCCTTGCCGCCCCGCTCGTTCGGTCCCTCGGCCCGATGGAACTCGCGGAAGATCGAATCGAGCTCGTGAGGAGGGATGCCCACCCCGGTATCGGCCACCGTGACCAGCACGTCCTCATCTCGCCGGACCGCCGAGAGCCTCACGGTGCCGGTGTCGGTGAAGCGGATGGCGTTGGTGAGGAGGTTCAGAAGCACCTGCCGAATCCGGGTGCGGTCCAGGTTCAGAGCGGGCAGGTCGGGGTCGAGAGCCAGCTCCAGGGTGAGGTCCCTTCCGTCTATCAGCCTCTCGGCCAATTGAGCGGTGTCCTCCATGATGGTGGGGAGATCGGTCAGCTGGCGCTTGACCGGCATCCGCAGGGCGTCCACCCGCGCCAGCTCCAGGATGTCGTCCACTAACTCGCTGATGTAGCGGGCGCTGCGCCAGATCTCGGCCACGTCCCTCCGCAGCATGGGGGGCCACTCGACGGGGCCGTAGGTAGCCGGGGCCCGGTGCATGATCTCGGCGAACCCGAGGATGATGTTGAGGGGAGTGCGGAGCTCGTGGCTGACGTTGGCGGCGAACTCCTCTTTGAGGTGGCGGGCTTCCTCCGCCTCTTGGTGGGCCACCGCCAACTCCCGGTTGGAGCGCGCCAGGAGCTGGTAGGCCGCGTGTAGGGCGCCCAGGGCCTGATTCAACTCCCCCTGCCGGTCACGGAGCTGCTCCGCCAGGTGGGTGGCCTCGGCGCTGCGCAGCCACGACCAGTCCAGGACGCTCTCCCGAGGGGCCAGGACGGCGTAAACCACCAGGTAGGCCAAGGTAACCTGGAGGGCGGTCACCGGACTGAGGCCGACGAGCGCCAGGGCGACCAGCAGCAGACCTCCCGTGACTCCCAGTCCGAGGGCGGGCCCGAAGACCCCGGCGGCGATCACTCCCGGCAGGAGGAGCAGAGGGGTGGCGGGCCACCGGGGTACGAGGACTATCAGGGCCGGGACGGTGACGGAGCACGCTATCAAGAGGAACAGGCCGGAGGCGGTGGGCCGGCGGTCGGCGAGGAAGTAGGCGGTCAGGAAGGCCGGCAGGAGCACCGAGGCCAGGGCCAGGCTCCGGAGGTCCGGCCGGTCCTGGGCCAGCAGGGACCACCACCAGAGGAGGGTGGAGAGGGCCAGCAGGGCGGCGATCCGGCGCACCGTCCGGGAGCGGATGTCGCGCTGGTTCACCTCGCCGATCTGCCGGACCTGTTGCCTGCTGACGGTGGTCATATTCGGTGCCGGCCTCCCGAACCTGGATGTCCTCGGGACGCTAGGAGCTTGAGAGCGCCTCGAGGGCGAGACCGAGGCGTCGTCGCACCTCCTCCGGCCCCAGGACCTGGGTGATCTCATAGAGGGGAGGGGTGCGCTCGACGCCGGTGAGGGCCATGCGCAGGGTCATGAAGAGCTTCCCCGCCTTGACCCCGGCCTCCTCGGCCTGGGCCCGGATGCCGGCCTCCCAACGCTCGTGGTCCTCCGCCGGGTCGTAGCGCTCCAGGTAGGTTCGCAGAGCCGCCGCCGTCTCAGCACCGTCCATCTGCTTGGTGAGCGCCTCCACCGATGGGACCGTGAACAGGTCGGGGAGGAAGAAGGCATACTGGAGGACGAAATCGCCCAGTTTCTTGAACCGCTCCGGCTCCAGGGTGAGCACCTTCCGGGAGTAGTCGGGGTCCCGCTTGAGGGCGGCGGCGAAGCGGCTCACCTCCGCGGGGCTCAACTGGTGGGGCACCCGCCCCGCTTTAGTAAACTCCTCGATGACCACTCCCTCGTCCAGGGACTCCAGCCGCTCCAGCCACTGACAGAGGGCGGAGTAGAACTCGGCCGGGTCCAGCTCCCGCAGGTACTGGCCGCTGATGAACTCCAGCAGGTCATGATCGGCTACCGGCCCCGCCTTGGACAGGGCCTCGACCTGGAAGAGCCTCACGAACTCCTCGTAGGGGTAGAGGTCCTTCTCCTCCGGGTGGGCCCAGATGATGCGGGTGAGAAAGTTGCGGAACCCTTGAGGCAGGTAGCCCTGGGCCCGGAAAGCCTCGATGGACACGTCCCCGCTGCGCTTGGAGAGCTTGCGGCGGCTCTCGTCCCGCAGGAGGGGAGTGTGCAGGACGCGGGGCATCTCCCAGCCGAAATAGCGGTAGAGGAGGACGTGCTTGGGGGCGGAGGAGATCCACTCCTCCCCACGGACGGCGGTGGTCACCCGCATTAAGTGGTCGTCCACCACCACCGCCAAGTGGTAGGTGGGGAACCCGTCCGACTTGAGGAGCACCTGATCGTCAATCTGGGACGGCTCGAAAGCGATCTCCCCCCGGAGCGGATCGTCGAAAGCGATGGGGCTGTCGTCGGGGACGATGAGGCGGACCACGCAGCG
>JBBQIE010000439.1:0-3152 GCA_038324625.1 Anaerolineae bacterium
TCCTCTTCCTCTTCTTCCTCTTCCTCCGGCCGCTGAGCCACGATCCGGGCGATCATCTGATCACCGTCCGTGAGCACGGTCACGGTCTCCGGGATTTGTAGGTCCTCGACCCGGATGCCGTCGTCAATCGCCATCAGACCGCTCACGTCCACCGAGATCTCTTCCGGGATGTCGGTGGGCAGGCACTCCACCTCGATGGTGTTGAGGCCCTGGATCAAGACGCCTCGAAGGTGTTCCTCTTCCCCTTCCTCGGCGACCTCGATCAGAGTAGCGGGCGCCTCGCCCACCAGAATCACCGGCACGCTGATGCGCACCAGCTCCAAGAGGTTCACCTGGAGCAGGTCAATGTGCTCCACTCGCTGGGTGAGCACGTGCCGCTGGACGTCGCGGATGATAGCCGGGCGGGGCTCGGCTTCTCCGGTCACGGCCACGTTGATGAGCGAGGAAGCGCTCACCTGAGCGAGGAAGCGATCCAGGCTTCGGCCATCCATCTGAATGGCCCGCTCACTGGCACCATGCCCGTAGATCACGCCCGGGACGATGCCCTCGCGGCGCAGGGCCTTCACTTTCTTGCCCACGACCTCGCGGGGCTCCACTTCTAGGGACAGCAGTTCGGGCATAGTCCATCCGCTCCTTGCTGGGTAGCTAACGACACATGATTATAGGTTCCCCATCAAGCCCAGGCAAAACCCCATCTCCCGCGCCGCCCGGTCACCCGGGTCGCCGGACCGGCTAGGGCCCTATCACGATTGCGGTTCGGGTGGGGCTGGGGTACAATCGAGAGCACACTCGGGGGGGACTTGCGCTTCATGGTTGCCACTCCGCCGCCGAGTCAGTCGTCTCGCGTGGCGGGATGCCCCGGCAGCCCCGTGGCTGGAGCCGGGTACCGGACTCGGCCGCCCCGGGGAATCGGACTCGATCCAGTGGTCTACGGAAGATGCTCCGGCGGTCATCTCATGGAGGAGGCACTGATGGAGAGCTCGAAGTTGGCACGTCGCGAATTCCTACGCATGGCTGGAATGGCCACCGCCGCTGCCGGCATGGCTGCATGCGGATCTAGCCCTGCGGCCACGGCCGTACCCACGACCGCACCCGAAGCAACAGCCACCACCGCCCCAGAAGCCACTGCCGCGCCAGTTGCTACCACCGCCCCGGAGGCCACGAGCGCTCCGGAAGCCACCACCGCTCCCGAGCCCACCGCCGCTCCCGCCTCCAAGTACGGCGAGGCCCCCATGCTGGCCGACATGGTCAGCGCCGGGTCTCTTCCGCCGGTTGAGGAGCGCCTGCCCAAGGACCCCATGGTGATCGAGGCCATCGCCGAGATCGGCAACTACTGCGACACTTGGCGCCGCTGCGAGACCAACCCCGGCCACGTCGGTGCCCGTCTGGGCGCGGAGCCGCTGGTGATGTGGGCTCGCGACGCCAAGTCCATCATCCCCAACCTGGCCTCCAAGTGGGAAGTAGGCGGCGACGGCACCGAGTTCACCTTCTATCTCCGCCAGGGCGTCCGCTGGTCCGACGGCGAGCCCTTCACCGCCGATGACCTCGTCTTCTGGTTCGATGATGTGGTCATGAACGAGGAGCTTACCCCCGCCTTCCCCAACTGGCTCCAATCCGGTAACGAGCCCGCCGCCATGGAGAAGGTTGACGACTACACGGTGAAGTTCACCTTCGCCGCTCCCGCCGGCTTGGCGCTCGACAACTTCGCCTTCAGCGGCAACGCCATCATCAACTACCCCCGGCACTACCTGGAAAAGTTCCACATCACCTACGCCGACGCGGACGAGCTGGCGGCTCTGACCAAGGAGCGAGGCTTCGAGTCCTGGTTCCAGTTGTTCGGGAACGAGGTCAACGTCCGTGACAACCCCGACCTCCCCACCCTCCGACCCTGGCAGATGGTCACCAAGAACTGGAGCACCACCGCCACCGCCGAGCGCAACCCCTACTACTGGAAGGTGGACGCCGAAGGCAAGCAGCTTCCTTACTACGACAAGGTCTTCTGGAACATCGTCCAGACTCCGGACCTCATTCCCATGCGCATCGTCTCCGGCGAAGTGGACATGCAGGCCATGTACATCGGCTTCCCCAACTACACCCTCCTGATGGAGAACCGCGAGGCCGGTGACTACAACGTCAACCTCTGGGATCCGGGCCTGACCGGCAGCACCATGTTCATGAACCAGACCCGCACCGGCGACGACGAAATGCGCGAGCTCCTTCGGGACCCGAATTTCCGCATCGCCATCTCTAAGTCCATCAGCCGCGACGAGATGAACGAGCTGTTCTATTTCGGCCTCAGCCAGCCGGTGCTGGAGCTCTACCCCGACGTGGTGAAGAACGACCCCGACATCCCCGGGTACTTCGAGTTCGACGTGGATGCCGCCAATGCCATGCTCGACGAACTCGGCCTCGATCAGCGCGATGGTGACGGCAACCGGCTTCTGCCCAGCGGGCGCCCCTTGAGTCTGCGGATGCTGATCCATTCCGCTTATCCCATCCACCGTGACGCCGCCGAGGTCGAGGGCGAGTTCCTCAAGGACATCGGCATCGGCTCGCAACTGGACCTGGTCGCCGGCGAGCTGTGGAACCCGAGGCTCCAGACCGGTGACTACGATGTCCTCTGTTACGACGCCGACTTCGCCCCCGGAAACCTGTTCTGGTTGGCCTATCCCCGGTCGCTCTTCCCCGTCCAAAGCAGCACCTACTGGGCTACGCTTTGGGGCTGGTACTATGAGACCAACGGCCAGAGCGGCGAGGCACCCGAGGGCGAAGCAGCCGGACTAGTTGACCTATGGGAGCAAGTGAAGCTGGCCATTGACCCCGCCGAGCGACAGGCACTGGTGGACCAGGCCTTCTACACCGGGGCCAAGAACCTGTGGATCATTCCCATGTTCGGCGGCGACATCTCACCGTGCGTGGTGAAGACCGGCGTCACCAACGTGCCCGAAGTCGGATCACTCGCCTATCCCGTGTGGTCACCGAAGTTGTACAATCCGGAGCACTTCTTCCTCAAGGCCTAGCTCTCCAGAAGCGTTCGAGAGAGTCGGGGGGGCGTGTGGGGCTACCCGTGTCTCTCGAACGGGAGTTTAAGGGTATGTAAACAAAGAAGCGGGAGGGTTGGAGCCGCGAAGGCGGGGTGGAACGTCGCCGCC
>JBBQIE010000440.1:0-3147 GCA_038324625.1 Anaerolineae bacterium
GAGGGGTTCAGGCAGGCGCCCATGTAGACGCCGCTGGCGTAGAGGGTGTGCGACATGGCCCGGGTGCCCGAGTGGCCCCGGCCGATGACGGTTATCAGGCTCATAGTGGTATGTCCCCAAGGGGCTAGTGGTTGGTGATTAGCGAGTAGTGATTTCACCTCAGGCGAAACTAGCCACTATCTACTACAAAGTCACGACGGTGCCCGTCTCCCAGGACTCGATGATGGCCTCGATGATGCTCTGCACGTGCAGGGCGTCGGCGCCGGAAGCGTCCACCTCCTCGGGGCGGACCCCCTCGACGTTCTGCTCGATCCAGCGGCCGATGCGGCTGCCGAAGGTCTCGCTGAAGCTCATCATCCCCCCGATGTAGTCGTAGGAAATGGTCTCCCGAGTGGACCGGGGGTAGAAGGTCAGGTGCTCGCAGGCGTCCAGGAGCACGATCCTCGCCTCCGAGCCCACCACCTCCAACGACTCCAGGCCGTAGGAGCCCCCGGCATCGTAGGAGCCGGTGAGATGGCCGATGATGCCATTCTTGAAGAGCAGGTTCACCTGGACGTTGGACCAGCACACCCTCCGGCCGTCGGGGCCGTCCGCGCGCGGGCCCCTCTTGAAGAAGGCTTGCACCTTCTCCACGTCTCCGCCGAAGTAGCGCATCACGTCCAGGGAGTGCGGGTGCAGGGCCCGGATGTGGAACCAGGGGGAGGTCTCGTTGGGGTTGTTGATCCACATCCGCATGTTGATGATGTTCAGCTCCCCCAGCTTGCCCAGGTCCACCCAGCCCTTGGCCACCCGCGCCGCCGGGGTGAAGCGGTGGTTCAGGTTGATGCCGTAGCGGAGGCCCTTCTCCTTGGCCAGGGCCACCATCTCCCGCGCCTGATCCAGGTTGTTGGAGATGGGCTTCTCCCCCAGCACCGGGATGCCGGCATTGAGCAGTTGCATGGTGGGGAGGTAGTGATCGCCGCCGTTCTCCACCCCGGCGGTGGACACGCTGGCCATATCCAGCTGCAGGCCGCTATCGAGCAGGTCCGGCACCGAGTAGAAAGCCCGGGCCCCGTACTTCTCCGCCGCCTTGTCCGCCTTCTCCTTGATGAGATCGCACACGGCGACCAGGTCGGTGTCGGCGTGCTTCTCGTAGATGCCGGCATGGATGTTGCCGATGCCGCCCATTCCCACTATCGCCACGTTCAGAGCCACTTCGCCCTCCTGATCTTACCAATGTCTATTCACCGCCGGGCGGGGCCTTTGCCTCTATGCCGGCGGCACGCCCAGATCGCGGCAGATCTTCCGGGCCAGCCCTTCCGCGACCTCGCGGTGTCTAGGAATCGAGGTGGTCATACGGTTGGCCGGATTCCAGTAGATCGAGTGCCGCGAGCCTTCTCGTAAGAGCTCGCACCCATGCCGAGTCAGATGCTGGATTAGCGCGATGCGCTTCACTAGGCCGGCACCGAGAGTTCCTCTCGGATGACCTCCTTACCAACCGCCTCCCGGCGCGAGATCTCGCGATTGGCTTCGATCACCAATTCCAGCGCCTCTTTCAGGTTCTCACGCGCCTCCTCGAGAGTCCGCCCCTGGGTATTCACGCCCGGTATCTCCTCGACGTAGGCTATCCACCACTCTCCCTCTCGCTGAAACACCGCCGTGAGCTTGTCCATCTTCCTCGCTTTCCTTGCTTTCCGTCTAGCCGGTCACTTCCTGGCTTCCGCCTGCAACTTGATCGCCTGCTTGATCCCACCGATGTAGAGGGTATCGTAGGCCTGCTGGGAGGTCTTGAAGGACCCCACCCCCTCGTGTCCGTGCCAGTCGCCCTGGTGGTACATGGGGTTGGGCAGGCCGGTCTCCTCCTCCCGCCGGGCGATGAAGGACTCCATCCGGCCTTCGAGGAAACGCACCACCTCCGGCTCGCTCTCGGCCAGGTTGTGGTCCTCCCCTGGGTCCTCCACCAGGTTGTACAGCTCCGTCTCCGGCTTGAAGTGGAAGTCCGGCTCCAGGGCCTGGATGAGCTTCCACTGGGGGGTGCGCCAGCCGTGCTTGCGCATCCAGGTACACTCGGTGATGTAGAACTCGCTCTCGTGGGAGGCCACCTCACCGGCGATCATGGGCAGTAGGCTGCGGCCGTCCATCTGATATTCGCCCGCCTCGATCCCGGCCAACTCCAGGACCGTGGGCAGCAGGTCCTTGTGCTGATTGTACCCACCCACCCGACGGCCTGCCGGCACCTTGCCGGGGTAGCGGACGATCAGGGGCACGTGCAGGGTGGGGTCGTAGAGGCCGTGGTGATCGAAGAAGCACTGGTGATCGTAGAGGGTCTCCCCGTGGTCGCTGTTGATCACCACGATGGTCTCCTCCAGGACGCCCAGGGACTCCAGGGCGGTGAAGATGGTCTGGATGCAGGAGTCCATATAGGCGATGGCCCCGTCGTACTGGGCGATGACGTAATCCTTGTCCGAGATGCCCGGGGGCATCCAACTGGCGAAGAAGTCCCGGAAGGGCTTGAAGCTCATCACCGGCTCCATGGACTTATTCCGCCGGTTAGTCTCGTTGCCGTGGTAGAACATGCGCTCGAAGGGCGCCGGGGGCAGATAGGGCGCGTGCGGGTCCATGTGCCGCAGGAAGAGGAAGAAAGGCTCCCGCGCCTTGGCCAGCCGCCCCAACTCGGGGATGGCCACGTCGTTGAGGTTCTGTGCCTTGGGGCTGCGACCCTCCTCCCAGCAACCCCAGCCGGGGAAGTCCAGATAGGTATCGAAATCGCGGGAGGCGGGGTTGCCCTTGAAGCCCACCGAGGTGGTGTTGTAGCCGGCCTCCTTGGCGAACTGGGCCAGAGTCCGGGCCTCCTCCCGCATGGGCCCCTTGTGCCGGAGGGCCACCACCTGAGTGCCGAAAGCGTCCCGCCCGGTGAACATGGAGCCGTAGCCGCTGGTGGTGGGGATGTGGGGGCTGTAGGTGCGCTCGAAGAGCGTGCCCCCCTGGGCGAAACGGTCCAGGTGCGGGGTGGTCTGCCGGGAGTAACCGTAGCACGACATGTGGTCGGCCCGGAGGGAGTCAATGCCGACTAGAAGGATGTTGGGCTTGCGTCCGCGTCTGGTAGCCATAGTGTCCTCTCGTCGCTCCTTGCCGCGGTGAGCAGGGGCCGGGTGCGCGCCTGGGCCG
>JBBQIE010000441.1:0-3140 GCA_038324625.1 Anaerolineae bacterium
AGCTACGGACGTAGGTCTCCACCAGCTCCATGGGCTCCACCCGCTCGGCCCCGGCGGTACGGATGATCTTGTCCTCGCCCTCGTCGGCGTCGTCGGTGAGGTGGCCGACGTCGGTGATATTCTGGACGTAGCGCACCCGATAGCCGAGGTAGCGCAGATAGCGGACGATGACGTCGAAGGAGACGTAGGACTTGGCATGACCGATGTGGGAGTGGCCGTACACGGTGGGGCCGCAGACGTAGATGCCCACGAAACCCTCGTGTAGGGGCTGAAAAAGCTCCCGCTTGCGGCCCAAGCTGTTGAAGACCTCAAGTGCCATATATGTGCCTCCTGGGTGGGGATAGGCTACCAAGGGGCCCACCGCGAGCGAAATGCGGGGCGCGGGGGCAAGGCCCCTACCACTGACTTACAGACGTGACGGATTGCCGGTCACGCCCCGTGTCTGGTGACTGGCCGAGCTCCTATCGCCAGGGCGCCGCCGACCGAGCCGGCAATACCTCCCCACCGAGCACCACCCACCGGGGCACCAAGGTCCGCTGGGCGTGACGAGCATTGCCGAAGCAGTCGTCGAAGCGAAAATCGCCGCTGATCTCCTGAAGCACCGTTACGTCGGCGGGTCGGCCCTCGGCGAGGGACCCCGCCTGATGGGAGAGGCCCACGGCGCGGGCGGCGTCCACGGTGGTCTTGCGGACCACTTCCTCCAGCGATAGGCCCATGAGCTGGAACTTGGCCATGACACTGGGCAGGTCGTACACAGGGCCGTTCAGGCTGTAGGTGTGAAGATCGGTGCTGATGGTATCGGGCAGGAAGTCCTGAGCCAGAGCCGCCTCGGTGACTGGGAAGGAGAAGCTGCCGGCCCCGTGCCCGACGTCGAAGATGATCCCGCGCTGGGCGGCCCGGCGCAACTCGGGGATGACGGTGCCGTTCTCGTCCAGGACTCCCTCTTCCCAGCCGTGGAAGCAGTGGGTGATGATGTCTCCCGGGCGCATCATCCCGGCCAACTCCGCTAAGGGCGCCGGGGTCTTGCCGATGTGGACCATGACCGGGAGGTTGAGCCGCTCGCCGGCAAGAACGGCCCGGCGGAGGGGCTCCACGCCGCTGTCCCCCACCCGGTTCACGTCTTGGCGCACCTTGATCCCCAGGACGCGATCGCGGTTCTCGGAGGCGATGGCGTCGGCGGCAGCGACGTCGAGCCAGCGCAGGTCCTGCCCCTCACCGACCGAGTCGGTCAACATCCCCATGCCGCTGATATGGAGAAAGGCGTAGGTTCGGGTTCGGCAGCGGTCCAGCACGTAGTGCCGCAGACCGGGCCAGATGCAGCGTCCGGCGGTTCCGGCGTCCACGGCGGTGGTGACCCCGGTGGCCAGGCAGGTCTGGTCGGGGTCAATGCCGTAGTGGGAAACGTGCTGATAGGCATGGATGTGGATGTCCACCAGGCCGGGGGTGACGATGAGGCCGGAGGCATCGAGGTCCCGTCGGGCGGCGGTGCGGATGCCCGGCGCCACCTCCCGAACCACGCCATCGGCGATGGCGACGTCGGCTCGCCCATTAATGCCTTGCGATGGGTCAACGACGGTGCCGCCGCGGATCACCAGATCGTACATGGGCCCCCTCCTGATTGTCCTGAAGACTCGCGCCATATCGAAGCGGCGGGGCCTGGATGGAGCGATCAGTAGAGCCGTTCGCGCCAACGGTAGCCGCTTCTGGCCAAGTCCGGTGTGGCGGGTATGATACTTCCTGGGCGGGCGATGCGAAAGTGGACCCGCCCGGCGGCCAACGCCTGAGGAGAGGATGCGAGAGACAGAGCTGTACGGCCCGGTACGCGAGTACCTGGTGGCCCAGGGCTTCGCCGTCCAAGGCGAGGTGAAGGACTGCGACCTCGCCGCCGTCCGGGGCGAGGACCTGGTGGTGGTGGAGTTGAAGCGCGGCCTGTCGGTGGACTTGCTGGTGCAGGCGTGCCGACGTCAGCGGGCCACCGATTCAGTATACGTGGCCGTCCCCCGGCCCCGGCGGATGACCCGAGCCCGCCGTCGGGGGATGCTGCACTTGCTCCGGCGTCTGGAACTGGGGCTGATTCTGGTGAATCTGGAGGCGGACCCGCCCTCGGTGGAGGTGCCCTGCCATCCTCTGCCCTACCGGCGTCGTCGGAACCCCGAGGGCCGGCGGGCCATCCTCCGGGAGATCGGGGGCCGGTCGGAGGAGTACAACCGGGGGGGCAGCCCCGGGGGTCCGGCCTTCACCGCCTACAAGGAGAAGGCCCTGGTGATCGCCGTCTGTCTGGGCCGGCACGGTCCTCTCTCCCCTCAGGGGCTGCGGGAGCTGGGGTGCGACCCCAAGACCCAGGGCATCGTCTACCGCAATCACCATGGCTGGTTCGAGCGGCTGGACCGGGGTCTGTACGGCTTGAGCCCGGCGGGGCGAGGGGCCCTGGAGGAACACGCCGGCCTGGCGGAGAGGTTGGCCGGCGGGCTCGGTGAGTCTCCGATCGAGAGGTAGAGGCGCCCGTGGGCGATCGGGAATGGGGACGTGTCGCCGGGGCCGGGCTTGGGTATACTCCTCTAGCCCTAAGAACCTGGCCACGACTCGAGTCTACTTGCAGCGCGTGGGGGTGAAGCGGTCCCGCTTCAGTGGCCGCGTTCTGGACCGTTTGGGAGTGTGACCGACGCATAACCTACGCCATGAGGAGACAGCGATGGGAGCGACATGCATTGGCTACCGAGAAGATGGTCGGCTCTGCCTGGCGACGGCGACGGTGCTGGATCCCGATGCAGGGCACGTGTCAGCCACCGCCGGAGGCAATGTGACTTCTGATAACACTGGCGTTATACTACGGCAATGAGCGGTTGGACAGTCCAAAGCGGGCTTTGGACGTTAGAGTATTACCAGACGCCGGCCGGGCGCCGTCCCGTGCAGGAATACTTGGATGAGCAGGAGGCACGGGAGGCTTTGCGCGTTTCTGATAGCCTAGAGCTGCTTGAGGAGATGGGGACGGGTTTAGGAGCCCCGCACACACGCAGCCTGGGCGGCAAGCTCTGGGAGCTGCGAGTGCGGGGCCGGGTGCAGCATCGCATTCTGTACTTTGCCGCTTCGGGCAGGCGCCTGGTGCTCTTGCACGGTTTCACGAAGAAGACACCCAAGGC
>JBBQIE010000442.1:0-3128 GCA_038324625.1 Anaerolineae bacterium
GGCCTGACCCAGACCTACGATGGGCGCCTGAAGTTCGTCCTGGCCGAGGGCCAGTCCCTCCCGGGTCCCATCCCCGCCACCGGTAACACCAACACCCGCTGCCGCTTCCCCCCGGACGTGAGCCGGTTCATCGAGAACTGGAGCCTGGAGGGCCCCACCCACCACTTCGCCCTCGGCCTGGGGCGCGTGGCCCACCTGGTGGAGGATCTGGGCCGCTGCTGGGGCATCGAGTGCGTCAACGTCACCGACCCGGGGTATCGGCGGGAGCCGCCCCGGCCGGGGCACCGGGGGCGGTGGTGAGGGTGTCTTGGCGTGGAGGGGTCCGCTCGGGCCTGGTGAAGGTTGTCGAAATACGAGGGACACATTCTCGGCCAAGAGGACGGGCGACTAAAGGCGCCCGCTGAGGGCCTTCGGCCAAGGAAGCTGCGGGGCTGGTGTGAGGTGACGGTGGGCTGCCAATCCGCCATGGCTCATCGGGGCTTCATAGACGCCTGGTCCCAAGCCCTGGCCGAAGGCCCTCAGCGGCGGTCTTCAGACCGCCGAATCCCTCGTCGAACGTATCCCCGCGCATGTTTGCGCCCGTTACTGTGAGCCCACCACCTTCAGCCCCGAGACCACCGAGGCCGTGCGCCGTTTGGTGCGAGGCCAAGCCCACACGAGCCGTGCGCATGGCGGTCTATGAGTACGCCGCCTAAGGCTGCCGCACCGCTCCCAGCACCCGTTGCAGGACCTCATCCAGCTCGACCAGCCGATAGGGCTTGACCACCACCCCATCGAACCCATACCCGGCGCTGTCGGCCATGATGGGGTCGTTGGAGTAGCCGCTGGAGGCGATGATCCGGGCCCCTTGGTCTAGCTCCCGTAGTCGGGCCGCCGCCTCCTTGCCCCCCATTCCCCCGGGCACCGTCAAGTCCGTGAGCACGGCGTCGAAGGGATGCCCCAGGGCGCGCGCCTCCGAGTAGCGGGCCACGGCCGCCTGCCCGTCCGCCACTGCCTCCGCCTCGTAGCCCAATCGCTCCAGCATCCGCCGCACCACGTTCCGCAGGCTCTCCTCGTCGTCCATCACCAGGATGCGGCCCCGCCCTCCCACCAAGGGTCGAGTGGGCCCCGGGTCCGCCTCGACCGTCCGGCGGGAGGCGGGCAGGTAGAAGCGGAAGGTGGTCCCCACCCCCGGCTCCGATTCCACTATGATGTGGCCGTTGTGTTGGGAGAGGATGGAGTAGACGGTGGCCAGGCCCAGGCCGCTCCCCCTCTCCTTGGTGGTGAAGTAGGGATCGAACACCTGGCTCAGGTGCTCCCGCGGGATTCCCAGGCCCTCGTCCCTCACCGTCACCAAGACGTACTTCCCCGGCGAGAGAGGCAATCCCCCGGTGGAGTTCAGGGACGCATTCTCGGCGGAGATGTGGAGCACTCCCCCGGAGGGCATGGCCTCGACCGCGTTCAGGGTCAGGTTCTGCACCACCTGGCTTATCTGGCCCCGATCCACCTCCACTGGCCAGAGATTCTCCGGCAGATCCACCTCGCAGCGGACCGATGATCCCCGCAGGGCGAACCCACTGGAATCGCGCAGGATCTCGGGAAGGGAGGCGGTGGCCTTTATCGGGGAGCCGCCTTTGGCGAAGGTGAGCAGCTGCTGAGTGAGGTCTCGGGCCCGGAAGGAGGCCTTCTCCGCCTCCCGCAGGCTCTCCTCGACTTCCTCATCCAGCCCCTCGGTATCCGCCGCCAGGGCGATATTGCCGGCGATGGCGGTGAGAAGGTTGTTGAAGTCATGGGCGATGCCCCCGGCCAGTAGACCCACCGCCTCCAGCCGGCTTGCCCGCTCCCGAGCCTCCTCCATCCGCTGCTTCTCGGTGATATCCCGGAAGACCAACACCGCGCCGATGATCCTGCTCTCGGGGTCGAAGATGAGGGCGGCGCTGTCCGCGATCAGATGCTCGGATCCATCGCGGGCGGTGAGGGTGGTGTCGTCGGCCAACTCCACCATTCGGCCCCCGGCCAGCACCGCGCCCACCGGATCCGGACGGGAAGCACCGTCCGATCGGTCGCGGATGTCGAACACCTCGTAGGAGGGATGCCCGCGGGCCTCGGTTTCGGACCAGCCGGTCAGGCGCTCCGCCGCCTTGTTGAGCACCGTCACCCGCCCCGCGGAATCGGTAGCGATGACGCCGTCGCCGATGGAGCGCAGGGTGACGGCCAGGCGCTCCCTCTCCGCCGCTAAGGCTTCCTCCGCCCGGCACCTCTCGGTGATGTCCTCGCCGATGCTGGCCGTCCCCGCCGGCCGGCCCTCTTCGTCGAAGAGCATGGTGATGTTCCAGGAGATGATCCGGCGCGAACCGTCCCGGAGTAGAAGCTCGTTGGTAGCGTGGCTGGTCGCCCTTCCCCTCTCGAGGTTGTGGGAGAACCTCCGCTTCAGTATCTCTCGATCCTCGCCGGGGACGAACACCTCGAACCAATCCTGGCCCCTCACCGCATCCCACGACCAGCCCGAGAGTTGCAGGAGATAGTCGTTGCCGAAGGTGATGCGACCTTCAAGGTCCAAGGTGGCGGCGATGAGGTTGACGTTCTCCAGCATGTCGCGAAGGCGACGCTCCGACCGCCGGACCGCCTCTTCCGCTTTGCGCCGTTCGCTGACGTCCCGCACCGCCAGGACCACTACCGAGCGGCCCTGATAGAGGTTACGCCGAGCCACTATCTCCGCCTCGAAGGTGCTGCCGTCCGTCCGGACCCCCGACCCCTCAAAGCGGCGCTGAGCATCCACCGGTATCCGCTCCGGGTCGCAGTCCTCTCCCTTGAGGGATATGAAGTCGTGGGCCACCTTACCGATCAACTCCACGGGCGAACAGCCGAAGAGGCCCTCACAGGCGGGGTTGGCCTCCAGGATGACGCACTTCTCCGTGACCAGGACCCCCTCCAGGGAGGCGGCGAACAGCCACCGGAAGCGCTCCTCACTGACGCGCAGCCGGTCCTGAGCCCGATCGAAGTAAGTAATGAGGCCGGATATCCCCACCATAATGGTGACCAGTACGGCCAGGGTCAGCCGTATGACCGCCAGATTGACCGTCAGAGGCAAGAAAGGCGAGATGAGGGCCTGGAGGGCGAACATCACCAGGCCGATGATCCAGATCAAG
>JBBQIE010000443.1:0-3122 GCA_038324625.1 Anaerolineae bacterium
ACCCCGCACCCGGGCAGCCGGCTCTATGACTACTGCATCGCAAACGACCTCATGCTCATCCGCGACCACGACCAATACGCCCGCAACCCGAGTGGCCCCAAGATCAAGGGGCAGGATCCCGAGTTCCTGCGCTGGGCTCTGATTGAGTCACAACGGCGTACCTTCGCCAACGCCCTCCGGAGGTCGGCGGGCCGCTACTGGCGAAGGTACGCTCAGCCTCGCAAGATCGCCCGTAAGTTGCAGCAGAGCCTAGGCCGGGCGACCTAGACCGCCTAGGGCGCCGACCGGAACACCGCCGGCAGATACCGAGGGTAGAAGGCTCCGGACAGCCGGTAGACCGCCCCCGACGAGTAGTCGGTCAGGTAGACCTCTCCGGCCTCGTCCTCACCGAAGGTGGTGATGACGAAGGGAGTATCCAGGAGCAGGGCAGCCTCCCAGCCGGAACCTCCGGGGCGCAGCCCCCACAGCTTCCCATTGGCGTAGTCGGCGACCAGGTAGATGCCTTGAAGGGCGGGGAACGTCGGTCCTCGGTACACCATGCCCCCGGTCACGGCTATGCCCTGAGTATGATCGTACTCCCAGATGGGCATGGTCAGGCCGGCGGTGAGGCCGCTGCATTGGGGGGGATCATAGCAGAGGCTGCCCTCCATGATGGGCCAGCCGTAATTCTCCCCGCCGAGGCTCGCCGCTGCTTGGAAGTCCACTTCCTCACGGGACGATTGGCCGACATCGCCCAGGTAGAGGTCGCCGGTCTGGCGATCGAAGGAGAAGCGCCAGGGATTGCGAAGCCCGAGGGCCCAGATCTCCGGGAGGTGACCGGATGCGCCCACGAAGGGATTGCTGGGCGGCACCGCGTACCCCGCTCCCAGTGAGGTCTCGACATCCAGCCGCAGGAGCTTGCCCAAGAGAGTGGTGGGGTCTTGAGGCCGGTTGTCGGGAGCCCCACCCCCGTCACCCATCCCCACGTACAGATAGCCGTCCTGAGGAGAGAAGGCCAACTGGCCCCCGGTGTGGTTGGCGGCCGGCTGGGCCACGTGCAGGATCACCTGCTCGCCGGCGGGGTCGGCCTGGTCCGGATTGCCGGGCATGAGCCGGTAGCGGGCGACGATAGTATCCCCATCGGGAGCGCGGGTGTAGTTAACGTAGAAGTACCCCTTGCTCGCGTATCCTGGGGGGAAGGCGATACTGAGAAGCCCTCGCTCCCCACCGGAGAGGACCCGAGAGGTGATGTCCAGGAAGGGGGTGGTCTCCAGGGTGTCGCCACGCAGGATCATCACTCGTCCGCCCTGCTCTACCACGAAGAGGCGTCCGCTGCCGTCCCCGGCGTTGGCGATATGTACCGGGGCGTTGAGGCCACCCGACACTTGGCTCAAGAGGATTTCCGGCCAGCCCTGGGCCGCCACCCCAAGAGGGGTCACGACCAGGATCAGGAGGCCCAACAAGCCGGCCCTGAGGGCGGGAATGCGTCTGCTTCGAGGGTTCATACCATTCTCCTAACATCGTCTCAATAAGGGGCGGGGCCGCGTCCCCACCTCAACCGGATTTCGCGACAGTGGTGGCACGCGGGCCGGTCTGCTAGAATCGGTCGGGTCTACGGCCGACCACTCACTGGTGGAGCGATACGGTGTCGCCTTTCGAAGAAGGATTCATGGGGACCATCTCCGAAGACCTGCCGCCTGATATGTTGGCGTTCATAGTGGACAAGATGAACTCCTTCGTCAAGTGGGACGTCGTCCGCTTCCTAAAGGAAAACCCCAACGTGGCCGATACATACGCGGGCCTGGCGCGCTACGTGGGCCGGAAGCCGGAGGCCATCGAGGCTCCTCTGGAGGAGATGGCTGCCGACGGGCTTCTGGAGGTGCGCACGGTGGAGAAGCTGCGCGTCTTCTCTCTTACCCGAGACCAGGAGGCACGGGACCTCATCGAACGCTTCATGGACGCCTGTGGCGAGAGACGTTTTCGACTGCGGGCGGTGTATCACGTGGCCAAAGGAATGCGCTAGTGGGTCGTGGCCCATCGAGGCCGGCGGATTGCTTGGAAGGAGTCGCATCTCACAAGGCAATGGAAAAGGGCAGCGAAGCTATTGCAATCGAGAGACTGGTTAGTGAATGCCGACGACTCTCGCTGAAGGACAGCCGAGACTTGGTGGACCGAGTTCTGCCGGGGCTGGAGCGGGACTTGATGAGTGCGCCCATGGAGCCGCATCTACACCGTTTCCACCGTCCCTGGCGCACTTTGGTTCTGACCGAGGAGGAACAGGAGTCACTGGCTCGTCGGGGTGACAACCACCGCCGGCGAGAGCCCCATGCCGCCCCAGGGGGCGACCGCGATGCTGATTCTTAACCCGCGAGCGGCGGTGACGGATCGGGTGCTGACGGGCGTCACCGGCCTGGACGAGATGCTCGGTGGAGGGTTCTTGCCGCGATCGGGCAACCTCATCGAGGGGGCCCCTGGTACCGGCAAGAGCACTCTCGGCCTCCAGTTCATCTACAATGGCATCACTCTCTACGGCGAGCCGGGGATCGTGCTTACCTTCGAGCAGTTCCCGCAGCAATACTATCGGGATGCTCGGGCCCTGGGGTGGGACCTGGAGGAGCTGGAGCGGAGCGGGACTCTGCGAGTCATCATGACCAGCCCGGAGGTGGGAGTCTCGGACCTGGAAGCGGTGGGGGGAAGGCTGGAGACCCTGGTGCGGGAGATGGATGCGCGCCGCATCCTGGTGGACAGCATCTCCCGCCTGGCCGACATCGCCGCTGATCCTCGGGAGCTTCGCAATCTACAGTATGCCTTCGTCAATGGGCTCAAGCGCGAAGGGCTGACCGCCATCCTCACCAGCGAGGGGCCGTCCCTGCTCGGTCAGGGAGACCGCTTGCTGGACAGCCTCGCCTTCATGGTTGACTCATACCTGCTGATGCGGTACGTTGAGATGGATAGTGCGGTACGCCGGGCTTTACTGATCCTTAAGATGCGTGGCAGCGATCATGCCAAAGACATACGGCAGTACGAGGTCACGGGGCAGGGGGTGGTGATCCGATCTCGGTTTGAGGGACGGGAGGGGATTCTCAGCGGGAGCCCACACCGCATGGCCGACTCCTTCATGCGAGCCTTCGTAGGCCGGTAGA
>JBBQIE010000444.1:0-3117 GCA_038324625.1 Anaerolineae bacterium
ACCACGTAGGGATCTAGGTCGTCTCCGAGAGGGGCCAGGGCTTCCCAGTAGAGCCTCAGAGAGGTCTGACCCCACTTGGGGTCGTCCAGCCAATCGTAGCCCCACAGCCGTAGCGAGGCCCCGAATGGCAGATCGAGAGAATGTTGAGGGGTGCCGGCCGGATGAACGAAGCGGTAGAACTCGAGGTCGAGGCCCAGATCGGGAGCGCCTCGGCGGAGGAGCACGTAGCCATCGGCGCTATCCACTATTCCGTAGCCGCTTTGGCGAAGTTGCGCCAGACCCCGAGCCAGATCGGCCGGGTGCATGTCGGTGGTCCCGGACACGTCCAGAAGGACGAACTCAGCGTCGCCCAGATCAGGATAGGTGTAGATGAGCTGCCGGTGGCTGAAGTGCGGGTGGAGGGAGGGAGTGACGGACAGGGACGCGTTCGATGGGATTTCCTCCGTGACTCGGGACAGCAACCGGGCGTGTTCGGTTACCGCGGGCCGATGTAGGGGGTACTCGGCACCGATGGGGGTGAAGCCCTCCAGAATCTGATAGCCGAGGGGAAGAACGGCCAGAGGCAGGAGCACGGCTAGTCTCCTCGCCCATCCCGGCCCCCAGGTTCGGCTCAGCCAGCGCCGGCCCCCCACCCCGGCGGCGATGGCCCACACGGACATGAAGGGAGCGCTGTAGTGGAATTCGCCCGAGTACATGGCGTCGTAGCCGCTGAGGACATTGGCGGCGATGAGGGGAGCGGCGATGACGGCCACTTCCGGGGCCAGCAGCGGCATCCCGGCGAAAGCCAGGAGCAGCCCGGCCAAGTACCGCAGCTTGGGGAGGGCTAGGATTGATCCGAGGGTAGCCAGGATCCGCGTGCCCAAGGGGCTCATAGCGCCATCGGCCGTGGTGGTGCCTAGGTCGTAGCGGGAGAGATAGGGCGATTGGGCGTTGCCGTAGTAGTCTCCGCTGTAGTGGGGGATGATGACGAAGGTGGCCAAAGCGAACCAGGCCATCGCCAGCAAGGCAATGACCCAACCGACCCGCCGGCCTCGTGCCACCGCTAGGTATAGCCCGGCGACGGCCACCACCAGCGCGATCTCCTCCTTGACGCTCAGGGCTGCCAGTGCTGCCACCAGGGTGGCCCCCGTCAGGCCCCGGCCGCCGGCCAAGAGCAGCAGCGCCAGGGGCACCACGGCCATAGGCGAGGCATGGAAATCGGCCACGGTGGCGGCCTGGGCCTGGGGGGCGAGCAGGTAGGCCAGGGCCGCCCAAGTGCCGGCGGCCACACCCAGGCGGGACCCGGGCGTCGAGCCTCGGCCGGGCCAAGCGACCGCGGCCAGAACCAGCAGCGAGGCGGAGGCCAGCGCCACGGCCTGGGCGATCAGGAGGGCCCCGGCGTTATCTCGGAGCCCGAACACTACCGAGAGGGGCCAGAAAACCGGCTCGAAGTGATCGGTCAGCCTGGTGCTGATCTGGTCGCCCTTGATCTCCTGGACGAAGCGTCCGAAAGAGGTATTCCACACCGCCAGGTCTATCTGACCGAGGTCGGCGGTGTGAGTGAGCAGGGCCTGGTGGCGGGTCAAGGAGAGGGAGGAGAAGAAGACGGCATAGACAAGGGCGGCGAAGGTCACTGCCAGCAGGGCCACGCGTGCCGCTCGTCCAGTGTTCGACATGACGGGCTATTTAGCCTCGCGACCGGCGAGGAGCCGGTGATCCAGCAGGGCGGCGACCAGAGTGGCCCCCAGTTCACCGACCACCAGCCACAGCCGGGCCACGACGGCAGCCACGGCGGCCGGGCCGGGTCCCGCCGCCGTGGTCAGCAATAAGGCCAGAGTTCCTTCCCGAACCCCCAGGCCGCTGGGAGTGAGGAGCGACAGGTAGCCGATCACATAGGCGGCGGCGAAGGCCGACACCCAAGTCAGGGCCGCAGATGCCGGGGCGGCCCCGATACCGCGGGCCAGGAGCCAGAAGGCGGTACCGATCACGAGCCAGTACAGGCAGTAACCGAGGCCGAGGAGCAGGGCCGCCCGATAAGAGAGGCCGGAGCTCGGTAGGTCCCCACTGACTCGCAGAAGCAGGCGAATGCCTCGACGGACCACGGGCGGACTCAGGGCCGCCAGCCCGAAGAGCATGGCCAGGCCGGCCGTGATCGGCGATAGGGATGGCAGTGAGCCCAGCCGGACCACGGCATAGGCGCCGATGACGATGCCGGCGAGGTTGGAGAAGCCCTGGTGCAGGATGATGCCGGCCAGCATCACTCGGCGGGGCACTTGGCTGGCGGCACCCAATTCCATCATCCCCAGGAACTGCCAGATGTTACCGGGGACGTAGCGCACCAGGTTGGACAGGAACCAGATGCCCGCCGCTCGTTTCGGCGCCAGCGTGTAGCCCAAGAGGCCCAGGAGGCGGCGCCATAGGGCCACCTCCAAGAGCATAGCGGAGAGGAGCACGGCCGCGGACGCTGCCAAGAAGCCGGGGCGGAGCAGGAAGCGATAGTGCCGCACCTCGGCCCATCTTCCTCGGAGGACCACGGCCATGAAGGCCAGCCCGGCAGCCAGGAAAGCGATCCTCAGCCACCGGCTGGAGGTCAGCCTCTGGAGACGGACAGCGAAGCTCGCCATCGGAGAGGGGGATGGAACTGGGTCGGATAGGGCGGGAGGCCGGACCATGTCCTCAGGCCCGGTGGTCGGCGAGGTGGCGGAAGTGCTCCAGGTAGCGGCCGGCGATGTGAGACCAAGCGAACTCGGCCTCCACCCGCCGGCGGCTCTCGGCCCCGAAAGTCTGAGCGGTCTCCGGGCTCGCCGCCAACCGGCCCAAAGCCTCGGCGAGAGCCTCCGGGTCTCGCTCCGGCACCAGGTACCCGTTGGCCCCGTCTCTCACCACTAGGGGATTGCCGGCCACGGTGGTGGCCACGATGGGCTTGGCGCAGGCCATGGCATCCAGGACGCAGACGTTCAGGCCGTCTTCCGGCTCAGTGACCGAGGGCATGGCCAGGACGTCGGCGGCGTTGTAGTAGGCGCCGATGGCGTCGCGAGGGACGGCACCGGCGAAGGTGAGGCGGTCGGCGAGCCCCAGCTCCTCGGCCCGCGCTTCCAGCTGGGATCGTTCCTCGCCGTCGCCGATCAGGAGAAGCCT
>JBBQIE010000445.1:0-3116 GCA_038324625.1 Anaerolineae bacterium
AGGCGGATTGTGAAGCGTGTCAGGGAGGATGATGCCGGTGCAAATGGACTACGCTGCCATCGAGGATCGTTATACGTCCGGTGTCTACCCCAAGAGGGGCATCACCCTGGTGCGCGGGCAGGGCGTGCGGGTGTGGGACGCCGAGGGCAAGGAGTACATTGACTGTGCCGGCGGTCACGGGGTGGCGAACCTGGGGCACGGCAACTCCGACGTGATGCAGGCCATCCAGGAGCAGGCGCGCAACCTCATCATCTGCCCGGAGATCTTCCACAACGATAAGCGTGCTCTGGCCCTCCAAGCCCTGGCGGGTATCACCCCGGAGGGGCTGGACCACGCCTTCCTGTGCAACTCGGGCACGGAGGCCATGGAGGCGGCCATCAAGTTCGCCCGGGTGACCACCGGCCGCACCGGGATCGTGGCCGCCATGCGGGGCTTCCACGGGCGCACCATGGGCAGCCTCAGCCTCACCTGGGAGAAGAACTACCGCGAGCCCTTTGCCCCCCTGGTGCCCGGGGTGACCCACGTTCCCTACGACAACCTGGAGGCCATGACCGAGGCGGTGGACGACACCATCGCCGCCGTGGTGGTGGAGGCGGTCCAGGGGGAGGGCGGGGTCCGTCCCGGCAGCGGGGAATACCTGCGTGGGCTTCGGGCCCTATGCACCGAACGAGAGGTGCTCCTGATCGTGGATGAGGTGCAGACGGGCTTCGGCCGTACCGGGCGCATGTTCGCCTGCGAGCATTACGGCCTGGCGCCGGACATGATGACCATGGGCAAGGCCATCGCCGGGGGCGTGCCCATGGGAGCGGTGGCCATCAACGCTAGGGTGCGGGAAGCGCTTCACCCCGGCCTGCACGGCTCCACTTTCGGGGGCAACCCCCTGGCCTGTGCCGCCGCCGTCGCCACCATCGAGTTCCTGGAGCGTACCGGTCTGCCCCGGCAGGCGGCTCAGAAGGGCCACTACTTCATGGAGCGGCTCCGGGGGATAGACGCCCGCGTCATCCGGGAGGTCCGGGGACTGGGGCTGATGGTGGGGGTGGAGTGCCGCACCAAGGTGCAGCCTTACCTGGAGGCCCTGATGGACAAGGGGGTGCTGGCTCTGCCGGCGGGGAGCACCGTGTTGCGCTTCCTGCCCCCGCTGGTGATCGAGCTGGAGGACCTGGACCGTACCGTGGAAGCGGTGGCCGAGGTGTTGGCATGACCTTCCGGGACCCGGTCTGCCTGCTGGAGGACATGATCGCCATCCGCAGCCTCTCCGGCGAGGAGGGTCCCCTGGCGCGCTACTTGGTCCAGGCCATGGAGGAGCGGGGCTTCCGGGCCCGGGTGGACGAGGTGGGCAACGCCGTCGGCGAGCGAGG
This sequence comes from Anaerolineae bacterium, assembly GCA_038324625.1. Taxonomy (GTDB): domain Bacteria; phylum Chloroflexota; class Anaerolineae; order DRVO01; family DRVO01; genus JBBQIE01. The sequence continues at coordinate 1,359 of JBBQIE010000445.1, forward strand.
AGAGGGTCCGGCGGAGATTGTGCTGCTGGGCCACATGGACACCGTGGCCGGCGAGGTGCCGGTACGGACAGAGGGCGATCTCCTCTATGGCCGGGGCGCGGTGGACGCCAAGGGGCCGCTGGCGGCCTTCATCGCCGCCGCGGCCGAGGCGGAGGTCCCGCCGGGATGGCGCCTGGTGGTGGTGGGAGCGGTGGAGGAAGAGGCGGCCACCTCCGCCGGGGCCCGGCACCTCATCTCTCGGCACTCCCCGGCGGCGGTCATCATCGGCGAGCCCAGCGGCTGGGACCGAGTCACCGTGGGGTACAAGGGGCGGCTGTTGATTGATTACGAGTTGGCCGCCGACGCCGCCCACAGCGCCCGAGAGGAGGAGACCGTCTGCGAGAGGGCCTTCGCCTACTGGTCCTGGGTCAAGGGGTTCAGCATCACCCGCAGCTCCGCCCATGCCAAGCGTTTCGACAAGGTGGATCCGGCCTTGAGGGCCATCAACAGCTCCGGGGATGGACTCCAGGAGCGGGTGAAGATGGAGATCGCCCTCCGGCTGCCGGTGGACTTCGATGTGGCCGCCTTCCGAAGGCCGGCTCAAGGGGCGGCCGGCGCCGCCAAGATCGAGTTCCGAGGTTATGAGCCCGCCTTCCGGGCCGAGAAGAACACCCCCGTGGTTCGGGCCTTGCTGGCCGGCATCCGGGAGCAGGGGGGTGAGCCGCGCTTCAGCGTCAAGAGCGGCACCTCGGACATGAACGTGGTCGGCCCCGCCTGGGGTTGCCCCATCGTCGCCTACGGCCCGGGCGATCCCGACCTGGACCACACTCCGAACGAGCACATCAATATCCCCGAGTATCGCCGCGCCATCCAGGTGCTGCGTCTGGCCCTGGAGCGGTTGCCGGCCGACCCGGCGGCGACCGGGTAGCGATTTCAGGCGACCCCGTGCCTGGGGGTTCTCGCCGTCTGTGGTGATGATCCGTAGGGGCGAATCTTGTATTCGCCTGTGTCCACCCAGAGGGCGAACACAAGGTTCGCCCCTACGAGTATCGGCTCGCTAAGTCATGAGCAGCATCCACCTCTCACTAGGCCAACCCAATCGAATCCGGGCGATGAGGCCGTGAACCCCAACGGCGCCATCGCATTGTCGGTTCGGGGCCGATCCTACTGCTGGTTACGAGTGGTTGAAATCCCATCGTCTACCGATTATCATTATCCCATCGTCACCGGGGTTCTGTTTCCGACACCGTCTCCGTGATCGCGGGTCGTCCGGGCGGTGCCGGCATTCTCGGTTAGCACAACCGGTAGAAGGAGGGGAGAGCAGGCCCAAGACCAAGAGGCTCGCGCCGCCGACGTGGATTCACGCCGATGTGTACCGAGGATAGACACCTCAAGGAGATTGACATGTCTGACATCCGAGTTCGTCGTCGCGATTTCCTCACCTTCGCCGGACTGGCCACCGCTTCCACGGTAGCCGCTGCCTGTGGTGGCTCACCGGCCCCGGCACCGACCGCCACCGAGGCCCCGGCCGCCACCGCCGTACCTACGACCTCTCCTGAGGCCACGAAGGCGACTGAAGTCACCACCGCTCCTGAGGCCACGACGGCACCCGGCTCGAAGTACATCGAGGCCCCCAGTCTGGCGGAGAAGGTCCAGGCCGGGGAACTCCCGCCGGTGGAAGAGCGGCTGCCGATGACTCCTCACGTGGTGGAGTGCGTGGAGGAGGTGGGCCAGTACTGCGGAGACATCCACCGGGTCAACACCACCATCGGCGACTCC
>JBBQIE010000446.1:0-3112 GCA_038324625.1 Anaerolineae bacterium
GCCAGCTGGACGGGATGGGCGTCGTCGGGCCAGAAGTACTCCCCCCCACGCATGAAGGCCAGGCCGTCGAGGGTGCCGATGGGGGCGTGTCCGTTAGGGAAGCGGCCCGCGAGCCGATCCGGTGCTCCCAGCACCGGGTACGTGGCCGCCAGCCAGATCAGCACCAGGGCCAGGGAACGCCACCCCCGCAAAGACCGACCCTCCTCGCTGGGGCGCCACAGGCCGGCGGCCTGAGCCCCGCACCCCAGGCCTAGGAGCAGCCAGGCCTGGAAGCCGAACTTGAATACGGTGTTCATGCGGAAGGCGGCCCCGCCGGCCAGCCAATCCCGGAGGAAGAAGACCTCCGTGCCCAGGAGGATGAACCAGGCCAGGGCGGTCAGCCCGGCGGCGAAGCCGGTCCTCCGGTCGCGGGCGGTGAATGCCGCCAGGAGGGAGGTGAGGCCCAGCAGCAGGGCCAGGGCTCCCGCCGCCCGACCCAACACCAGCAGGATCAGCACCGCGGCCAGGGCCAGGAGCAGGGTGAAGCCGGCTCGCTCCATCAGACGGTTGGGCCTCCGGCGGCGCTCCACTAGATCCAGCAGCCGAGGGAGTCGGCGCCAACGGCGCAGGGCCAGGGCCAGGAAGCCGGCTATCCCTCTCCGGGAGCGGCTGGCACCGATGGCCCCCAGGCCGAGGGCCACGGAGAGGAGGGCGAAGAGGCCCCACACCCGCAGGAAGTGCATCAGAGGGCTGCCGTGCTCGGCCAGGGCGAAGCCCCCCGGGGGCGGGCGATACCAGCGCAGGAAGGGGAGCACCAGCGCCATCCCCAGGCCGCCGGATACCACCAGCGCCAGGGACCACCACTTCAGCGTGGGCTGTCCCCGCTCGCGCCAGGCGAGCAACCCGGCCCCGGCGAGGACCGCCAGGAGCATGGGGGCGTCCCAGGTGTTGGTGGCGATGGCGGTGCCCACCAGGACCGCCATCAGCAGCACCAGCCCGAAAGCTCGTGGTCGCGGTCGCCCGCGGGCACCCAGCACCCGGTAGAGACTCAGGACCACCGCCACCCCCAGGAGCAGCACCGGCAGATCGAGGATGTGGGGGTGGAGATCGCCGTAGAGGAAACTGAAGAAGGGGAACTCGTTGATGGTGTCGGGGATGACCCGGCTGGGTCCCCAGAAGTCGTAGGTGGGCGCCGGTTGGCGGCCGGAGACCACCGCCGAGATGCCGGCGATCAGCCGAGGGATCCAGCCGAGGAAGGGGAGATCCCCGCCGATCACGTCCGCCGCCGGGCTCAGCCAGCGGCGGATGAGGAGCAGCCCACTGTCAATGTTGCCCAGCAGGGCCACCAGCACCGCCGCCCAGATGCCGGCCAAGAGGCGGGATCCTCGGGCCAGACTGGCGGCCACGGTGGCGGCGCCGGCCACCACCAGGGAGTAGAAGAGGGCCAGGGAGAGGTTGAAGGCCACCTCGGGGGCGAGGCCGGTGAGCTTGATGAGGGTGCCGACCAGATGGAGGCCATAGTAGTAGTAGTTGATGTAGCCACCGGCGTAGAAGGGGTCGTAGGGGGGATACTGGGAGCTCTTGAGGATGGAGAGGAGGAAGCCCATCTCCATGGGCCGCTCCCCACCCCACCAGGGGTGCCAGATGTCGGGGTTGAGGGCCCGGATGGCCGTCCACAGCAGGTAGCCGGCTAGGGCGATGGCCTCTGCCCACAGGACCTCCCGCCACCGATGCCTGAGGAAGGCGACGATCTGCCGGCGACGCCAATAGGCGAGGCCGAGGTTCAGGGCCGCCAGAACGCCGGCGACGGTCAGGGCCGTGGGCAGGCTGTTGGCCGCCACCCCCGTGCTCGCAACCAACCAGACCGGGTACCCCAACAGCACCAGGCCCATGGCCCGCGACAGTCCCCAGCCCCCGGACCAGAGCCCGCCCAGGAGCCACTGGGCCGTGGGCCAGACGGCCAGGCCCAGGAGGGTGGCCACCAGCCACCACCACCCCACGGCAAGCAGGCCGTCCCCGGCCCAGCGGTTCCAGGAGGAGCCGGAGAGGGTGGGGTACTGGTCCACGGGGACGGGCAGGAGCAGGGCCTGCTCCCAGCTCTCGCCTACCTGCTCCAGTGGTTCCTCGAAGAGGGCCCACAACTCCGTCTCCGAGAGGGAACGCATCTTCTCGAAGATCATCACCTTTGGGTGGTCATAGACGGTGAAGCTCTCGTCGGCGTGGTCGTCGGGGAAGCGCCAGGGGCCGAGGGTGGGGTAGGAGGTAAACTCCTTGACCTTCTCGAAGCCCAGGGCCCCGGAGAAGAGCAACTGGTAGTAGCGATTGCTTACGGGGAAGCGGTCTTGAAGCCGGGGCAGCCAGCCGTAGAAGCGGTTACTGCTGATGATGATGTAGTCCGCCCGGCTGACCCGGTCCACCAGCATCTCCACCTTGGTCAGGTCGTCCGGCTCCTGGAGGGGGAAGGCCAGCACCTCGTAGTCGGCCTCGGCCCGGCGGAGGGCCCCATCCACCATGAGGCCGAAGGGGATGAGGTCGTCCCACTCCTCTTTGGTGATGACGCTGCCCCGAGGCACGTTGCGGTAGATCCAGTAGGAGGCCGCATCGCGGGTGAAGGGCCGAGTGTAGATGCTGGTGAAGGCGGCGGTCCAGAGAATGGCGTAGACTAGGGCGGCCCCGGCCAGGGCCCAGAAAGCCGGTCGCCATCGGGGCCGGCGGGCGGCCAGGTGGACGATCATCCCCCCGGCCAGAAGGTACAGGGTCGGGGCCAGGGGGAGCATGTAGCGCATGAATTTCACCATGAAGCTGCCGGTGATAGCGAAGTAGGGCACCGCCCAGGCCAGCAGCAGTATGGTCCCGGCAGCGGCCCGGCCCCGGAGGAAGCGCCAGCCGGCCCAGATCAGCCCGGCGAAGCCCAGGAGCCCGGGAAGCCAGCCCATGCCCCAGCGCAGCTGTTGCAGGACGGTGTAGACGAACGCCGTCGTGCCCCGGTATTGGCGGGTGTAGGGAAAGTCAAAGATGCCCCGGACCATCTTGCTCTCTTTGCCGATGCTCTCCAGGAACATGGGCAGATCCAGCAGGACGTAGGGGCTGACGAGGACGAAGGTGATGGCGCCGGCCAGGGCGCTGCCCAGGA
>JBBQIE010000447.1:0-3104 GCA_038324625.1 Anaerolineae bacterium
CACAGCAGCAGAGGAGCAATACCACCAGTATCGCTACCAAAGCGATCTTCCCATTCCGACTCATGGCCATTCCTCCCTGTCTCGGGGTGAAAACACTCAGCCAACCACCGGAAGCGTCGCCCTATAGCCTGGGCTCCTCCACATCGAGGGTGTGCTCCCGGCCTTCCGAGGTCAAGATCGGCAGGAGGTGCTCGCGAAGATGGCGCTGCACCGTGGAAATGGCCGGCTTAGCGTTCACGGTAACGAAGTTGAACTCCTTCGCCAGCCGCGAGTACTCACGCAGCAACCGTCTCTGGTAGTGGATGAAGCTGTCGTAGGGGTCCATCCCCGGGTTCTGGTCCAGCCCGGACTCCCAGTAGTCGAGCCCCGCGGCCAGGAGAGTGCGTCGCGCCAGGGTCTGCACGTCCGCCTTCAGATAGAAGACGATGTCCGGCTGCAGGGCGAAGCCGAACAAATTGCGCACCCATTCCCTATCGGCGCCCCGAGCCAGCGCCCGAGCGATGGCAGTGTAGATGTAGCGGTCCGACAGGACCACGAAACCGGCGCGAAGGGCGGGGATGATCTCGTGTTCCAGGCGATCGGCGAAGTCGGTAGCGTAGAGGAGATTGAAGGTGAGCACATTCATGGCGTGCCCTTCCTTGGCCAGACCGATGGTGGTGGAGACCAACGGCGAAAGGGTCCAGTCCGTGTCCACCACCCCGTAGCCCTGATACTCCAGCCATCCGCGCAGCAACTGGATCTGAGTGGTGCGCCCGGCGCCATCGCTACCTTCCACCACGATCAGCCAGCCCGAGAGATGCCCGGGGTCCAGATAGGGTAGCCCTTGCCCGATGAAGGTCAGCGGCTTGATCATCGTGCCTCCGATAACGGCAACATACCCGCCCGGGCTGGGGTCCTGGTGGAGAAGGGGGCCATATAATCGGCCACTCGGCGCTCCACCGCTCGCCGGACCATCAGCTGCTGCACGTCTATCGGCAGTTCGGCGTCAATGACCTCGAAGTCATACTCGTCGCTCATGGCGTCATACTGCTCCAGAACCTGCCCCTGGAAGATGCAGAAAGATTCCTCCACATTCCGGCTCAGGTTCAAGTCCATCCCCGCCTCGTAAAACTTGATCTTCGCCCGTGAACTCTGCAGGCGATCCAGGGAGCACTCCACCGTCACCTTGAAGTAAAAGGCGATATCGGGCCGCACCGCAAAGGAGTAGGCCTCGCGAACCCATTGAGGGTGAACCCCTCGGGCCACGTCTCGGGCGAAGGCGGTGAAGGCATAGCGATCGGCGATGACCACCATCCCCGCCTTCAAGGGGGGAATGATCTGGTAGGTCAAGCGGTCGGCGAAATCGGTGAGATGCAAGAGGCTGAAGGTGGTGGGAGTGAGACGGTTCTTCTTCTTACCTGCCTTCGTGGCCCGTCGCACCAGCGGTGAGGAGTTCCACTCGGTGAAAAACACCGGCACTCCGCGGTTGAGCAACCACTTCTGAAGCAGCTGCGCCTGGGTGGACTTGCCCGAGCCGTCAATGCCTTCGACGACGATGAGCTTGCCCGGGTAATCGTGCGCCTGTCCTAATCCGGGGGTGTTCATTTGCCTTTGGTTGTCCCTCCTGCCGTTGAGCCCCACATCCGAGGCCTCTGACTATCTCATTACATACCCAGTCTACCCTAACACCAGAAAACGCGCTGATCCGCAAGCACCTCACTCGGAGATATAACCAGCAGTCTCGCCTGTACCGTACGCCCCAGCACCCGCTCCAGCAAGTCCGCCTTCCGTTGGGCATACTTGGCTTCGAGATCCGCTCTGCCGATCGCGACCAGGCTCAGGACGACCAGGTCGGCCCCGAGCGTGACCCTCACCTGACGGATCAGGCCGAAGTGGGTGCGGTCAGCCCCGTCTGCCACCCTCAGGATGCCGGCCAGGATCTTCACTAACCCGCGCTGTTCGGTGGAGAGTCCCTCCAGTTCCTTGTGCTCGATCCGAGGTCTCCGCTTGCGATGGTACCGTCCCACCGCCGCCATCACCTGAATCTCCCAAGGAGCGAAACCCGACAGGTCCGCGTTGCTCACGAGGCGGTGGGTGTGCTTGTGGTGCCCTTTGGCGCTGATGCGGTAACCCAGGTCGTGCAGCCAGCCGGCATAGCGAAGGAGTTCTCGCGCTTCCGGGCCCAGCCCGTGCAACCCTCGCAGTTGGTCGAATAGCGACAGCGCCAACTCGGTGACGTCCCGGCTGTGGACGACGTCCCACTCGCCGGCCTGAGCCAGGGCCAAGACGCTTCTTCGCCTCACGTCGGAGTCGCCAAGTCCGACCGCTTCTCCTGACTCACCGCCATCCGGCCTCAGGCCTTCCGTGCCTGCCGGCGCGTCCCAGGTGCCTTCCGACCTCAAGCGTCGCCCCTCACCGGGCGAGATAGCCACCTCCGCACTCGGCCCTGCATCTTCTTGCTCACCAGCCCCGGGAAGGCGGCTCGGTACCTACGCCTCGCCTCTTTCTCGGCCCGGCGCAGCGCCTTGGCCATGCGTCTGATGGCTCGGCGCCGCCCCCGCGCTTTCGGGGCCTGGTCAATGGTAGCCAGGAGAGCGTCGGCGTGGAGGTCCGCATCTCGCATCTCCCCCAGGGCGTCTTGCGCCGCAACGCAGGTCTCCACCAGCACCCGCAACCGGCTCCGGAAGAGATCGGCGAAAAACTCCGAGGTGTAGCGCAGCCGCTTGCACTGTATCCGCAGACGATGCAAGTCCTCCGCCTTCCCCGACGCCGCGAGCCGTCCGGCCCTTTGTACACGGCGATACTCTCGCTTCACCGCCTGGCGCGCATACTGATCCAGGGGGCCATTGCTATCCCGATCTTCCCCGGCTAAGCCCTCCAGGAACCGGGGGAATCCCCGCTTCAGCTCAGCGTAACGCTCGGACTGCAATCCCTCCAGGAGCTGGGCCCGCCGCTCGGACCACTGCCCCCGCCACTCCTCCACGATCCCCGCCACCGGGGCCCGCTCCTCATCGGACACCGAATCTCGATAGGCATCGAGCCATTGCAGGAACACGTCCAGGTCACGTACCCTGCCCAAGAGCCCGGCTAGCCAACGGACCTCCTCGTTCCAGCGGGCTCGCTCA
>JBBQIE010000448.1:0-3103 GCA_038324625.1 Anaerolineae bacterium
TATCAGCCCGGTGGGTCTGGCGGAGGAGAGCCAGCTGGAGAGCTGGACGCATGCCCTGGTGAAGGCGGTCTCCGCCTCCGGGGGCCGACGGAAGTCACTGGAAGAGATCGCCTTCTGGCAGCGTTGGGAGGAGCCGGTGACGGAGGGGGTGGTGCCGCCGGAGCTGTGGCAGGCGCTGCAGATGGCCCGACTGGCCCCCTCGTGGTCCAACGTGCAGCCGTGGCGCTTCCTCCTCAGTGAGAATATCGTCCTGGCCATCGGCGACAGCCGTTCCCGCCGAGGGAACAACCGTCCCGGCAAGCCCTACTACCGGTTGGACGTGGGCATTGCCATGAGCCACTTCTGGCTGACCACTCAGCAGTTGGGCTACCGGGGCGTGTGGCACTCGCTCCTGTCGGAAGAGACGGAGGCCCACGGGGCCCTCAACATCCCCGACTACGCCGTGCCCATAGGGCGCTTCGTGTTGTAGAACGGGCGGGATAGCCACAGAGGCACGGAGACACAGAGGGGGAGAGAGGTGGGAGATGGGGCAGGGCGTGGTCCCCAGGCCGGCCAGTCTGCGAACTCGGGCTTGGCGGCTAAGGCGTTGGAAGTCTACCGGCGTCTGGTGGGGTTCTACGGCGAACGGCGGCTGATTCCCCGGCGGTCCCCCATGCACGAGTTGGTGTCCACCATGCTCTCCCACCGGACCACTCAGGCCAATGAGGCTCGGGCCTACGAGAGCATGTGGCGGCGGTTCGGCTCCTGGCAGGCGATTCGAGAGGCGCCCCTGGAGGAGCTGGCATCGTCCATCCACGCCGCGAACTTCGAGTACCACAAGGCGGCCAACATCCAGAAGGCCCTGGCCATCATCACCGCCGAGCGCGGGGAGCCGAGCATTGACTTCCTGAAGGACGAGGAACCCGAGACGGGGCTGGAGTGGCTGATGAAGCTGCCCGGGGTGGGGATCAAGACCGGCTCGTTGGTGCTGCTCTTCTGCTTCGGGAAGCCCTTGTTACCGGTGGACACCCACGTCCATCGGGTGAGCCGGCGAGTGGGGCTGATCAGCCCCAAGGTGGGGGCGGAGAAGGCCCACCATGAGCTGCCGGCCCTGCTGCCTCGTGACCCCCACTTGCTGTACAACTTCCACGTCAACATGCTGCACCTGGGACAGAGGGTATGCCGATCCCGGTCGCCCCGGCACGAAGAGTGCCCGCTCCGGGACATCTGCGACTTCTACCTGGACCTGGAGGCGGAGTGATAGCCGGAAGAGAGTAGGAGTGTATCGTCGGGATGGCCATGCGTCTATGGACGCTCCAGTCTCTCGGTGAAGGATGGGGTATAATGGCCCCAGGGGTCTTGTTCGAATGGCCTAGGTGAATGGGAGGACGGGCATGGAAGTGCGGGAGATCGGCATGGCGGACCTCAAGCGCAACTTGGCCGAGGAGGTCAACCGAGCGGCTCATGGACGGGAGCGGATAGTGCTTCTGTCCCGAGGCAAGCCCAAGGCGGCCCTGGTCAGCCTGGATGACCTGCGGCGTCTGGAGCAGGCGGAGGGAGCAGGCGAGGGCTACCGCCGGCGCCAGGAGCAGCTGCTCAGGGAGGCCCGCCAACTCAGGCAGAAGATAGCTCTGGCGGGGGTGGAGATAGATTCCGTGGCGGTTCTGGCCGAGACAAGGCAGGAGCGCATGGATGACCTCACAGGTCTGCGTTGACGCCGGGGTCCTGCTCAAACTGGTGGTGGATGAGGCGGACAGTCACTTGGCCGAGAGGCTCTGGCAGCGGTTCGCGAAGAGTGACCTGCGTCCGATTGCCCCACCCTTACTCCCCTTCGAGATAACAGCCGTCCTCCGCAAGAATGTGTATCGTGGCCTCCTATCTCCCGATCTGGGTTACCGGGCACTGGAGAAGGCATTCGCCTTCGGAGTGGAGATAGTCTCCTTCGATGGTCTTCATCGCCGAGCCTGGGAACTGGCCCAGAGGTTTGATCAACCCAGCGCCTACGACTCCCATTACCTGGCCCTGGCGGAGGAGCGAGGCTGCACCTTCTGGACCGCGGATGGTAGGCTGCACAGAGCAGTTTCGGAGGCGCTGCCTTGGGTTCGGCATCTATCTGAGTTGGAAGCTGAACCCGGCTAGCGGGGTCAGCGGGCCGTGACCGTGTCCCTGATCTGAGGATTACATGGTAGTGCAGGACGACCTGGAAGACCTGCTGGACGCTCAGCTCGCCGAGGAGGCCTACCGGCGCTGGCTGGAGGACCCCTCTCGGGCTCGGCCCTATGCCGAGGTCAGGGAAGAGATGGTGCGCGACGGTCTGCTGGATGAGTGAGCCGCGGCGCTAGGGCGAAGGAATGGCCTCGCCGTCGCGGGGCACAACTCCTCTTTGGCCCTCAGCCCGCCTCAATGCTCCGTAGCTCTTCCCCGGAGAAAGGCCTTCCATGCCCCGGATACACGGTGCGGACCGGCAGGCCCCGGAGCTTCGCCAGGCTGATCGCCGCCGCCTCCCGGTCGTCCATGATCCCGCCCATCTCCGGCTTCTTGGTGTTACCGAGCAAATCCCCGCAGAAGAGATCGCCGTCGGCGGTGATGACGGCTAGCGAGCCCCGTGAGTGGCCGGTCATGTTGAAGGCCGTAGCCTGGAGGCCATACGGGGAGAGGGAAGCCCCGTCCTCGAGATAGAGGTCCGGGGTGAACCGGTCGGACGGGCCCAGGCGGGAGAACAGCCCCAGTAGGGTCCTGACGACGAGGTTAGGCCGCTTCCGGCCCCAGAACATATCCCCCTGCTCGACGAAGCCGGAGTCCCCCCGGTGCATGGCCACCTTGGTCTGGAAACGGTCGCGAAGATAGGCGGCGTTGCCGACGTGGTCGGAGTCCCCGTGGGTGAGGAGGATGAGGTTGAGGTCGCCCGGGCGACACCCGGCCGCCTCTAGCTCATCCTCGAGGAAGCGGCGCCGGTTGGAGACGCCGGTGTCAATCAGGACGAAGCCGTCCTCTCCCCGGACCAGGTAGCAGTTGACGGAGAGGTTGAGAAGGAAAGAGATGGTGATGACGCGGACGTCCGTGGCCATGGTTCACCTCACCAAATGGAGTGGCACCACCCTCACCTCACTGTCCGCCAGGGCTC
>JBBQIE010000449.1:0-3091 GCA_038324625.1 Anaerolineae bacterium
TTGGTGGTGATCACCGCCGGGTAGCCGGCCAGCTCCGCCAGAATCCGGAAGGATGTGACCTCGGTCTCGGCGCGGGCGTGGATCTTCCAGGCGCCATCGGCGGCCTGGGCCAAGTACCAGGTGCCGTCGTTCGTCCCGCGCGCGCCGATCTTGCCGATAGGTTCCAAGACTGCCTCCGTTGCTTCACCACTGTCTACCTATCGGCAGAAGTGCCCCCGGCTTTAGCTCCCGGACCAAAAGCGCCTGCCAAGGCTAGATGCTTCATTCCGCTGGGGAGCGCTCCATTCAGCATGACGCGCCGAGCCGGGGCAGACGCAGTGGTCTGCCCCGGCCACCGAGGGCGAATCTTGTATTCGCCCTACGGATCACGGTCACAGGCTCCCGGCATGGCACCGGGAGGCATGGGGTTCTCAGCATGACGGCCGGTATTTGCGATGCGCGCTACGTACTCTCGGCCATGCGGGCGCCGCGCAGGCGCCGCAGCAGGGCCCACTTGGTCACCTCGGCGGCCACGGAGGGTACCAGGGCCAGGGGCAGGATATCCAGCCAGTGCCCGAAGGTCAGGGCCTGGGTATCGAAGACCACGTGTAGGGGGGGGAGATAAAACATCGCCGCCAGAATAACCAGGGACCCCAGCACCGCGTATTGCATATACTTGTTGCTGAACACCCCGATGCTGAACACGGAGAAGTATTCGGAGCGGGCGGTGTAGGCTCGGAAGAGCTCGCTCAGGGTGAGGGTGGCGAAGGCCATGGTGCGGGCCATTCCCACCTCCTCCGGATACCAGTGCATTCCCAGCCGGTAGGCAGTCAGGGTAGCGGCGGAGATGGCGATGGCCTGGATGGCAATGCCGATCTGCATCTCCCGGTTGAGGATGGGCTCGTCCACCGCTCGCGGGGGGCGGCTCATGATGTCCGGGTCTCCCTTCTCCAGACCGAGGGCCAGGGCCGGAGCCCCGTCGGTAAGCAGGTTCAGCACCAGCAGCTGGATGGCGGTCAGGGGCACCGGCCAGCCGAGAAGGGTGGCAATGAAGACGATGAGGATCTCCCCCACGTTACAGGAGAGCAGGTAGTAGACGAACTTGCGGATGTTGGAGTAGATGATGCGGCCTTCCTCGATGGCCGCCACTATCGAGGCGTAGTTGTCGTCGGTGAGCACCATGTCCGCCGTCTGCTTGGTGACGTCGGTGCCGGTGATGCCCATGGCCACCCCGATGTTGGCCCGCTTCACCGCTGGGGCATCGTTCACCCCGTCCCCGGTCATGGCCACCACCTCGCCGTTCTCGCGAAGGGCTTCCACCAACCGCACCTTGTGCTCCGGGGAGACCCGAGCGTACACCCGCACGTTGGGAGCCATCTTCACGAACTCGTCGTCCGGGATCTGGGAGATCTCCGCCCCGCTCAGCACCAGGTCACCCTCACTGAGGAGGCCCAGATCGCGGGCCACGGCCACGGCCGTATCCCGGTAGTCACCGGTGACCATGTAGGTGCTGAGGCCGGCCTTGCGAGCTAGGGCGATGGCGTCTCTGACCTCGGGCCGGGGGGGATCAATCATGCCCAGTAGGCCCACGAAGATCAGGTCCCGCTCCAATTCCTCCGGGGTGGGACGGTCGGGCAGCTCATCCATCTCTCGATAGGCGATGGCCAACACCCGCAGGGCCTGGCCGGCCATGCCGTTGTTGTGAGCCAGGGCCTCCTGGCGCAGCTCGGGAGTGAGGGCCACCACCTCACCGTCCTTGACGACGCGGCTGGACAGGTCCAGTAGAATGTCGGGCGCCCCCTTGACGTAAGTCACGTAGCGACCCTCGCCCCCACTGGGATGGACGGTGGCCATGCGCTTGCGGGTGGAATCGAAGGGAGCCTCGGCCAATCGTCGGTGCTCCTCTATCAGGGCCTCTTGCCAAAGGCCGGCCTTGGCCGCTGCCACCACCATGGCCCCCTCGGTGGGGTCGCCGAAGATGCGCCAGTTGGAGTCGTCCTCATCGCCGCGTTCCAGCCGGGAGTCGTTGCAGAGGGCCGCCCCGGTCAGGAGCTGAACCAGTTCCGGGTCCTCTCTGGGCTCCAGGGGCTCGTCCCCAATCAGGAACTCGCCCTCGGGGGCGTACCCCCGGCCGGTCACCTCGATCTCCCGGCCGTCCACGTAGAGGCGGACCACGGTCATCTCATTCTGGGTAAGGGTGCCGGTCTTGTCGGAGCAGATGGCGGTGGCGCTCCCCAGGGTCTCGACCGCCGGGAGGTTGCGGATGAGGGCGTGGCGGCGGGCCATGCGTTGGAGCCCGAGCGCCAGGCAGATGGTGACCACGGCGGCCAGGCCCTCGGGCACGGCGGCGATGGCTAGGCTGACGGCCACCAGGAACATCTCCAGGACGTCCTGACCGCCGAGGCTGCCGATGATGAACACCACGCCGCTGACGGCCAGGGCCCCGATGCCCAGCCACTTCCCCAGCTGATCCAGCCGCTTCTGGAGGGGGGTCTCCTCGTCCTCGTAGGACTGGATCATCTCGGCGATGCGGCCGATCTGGGTGTTCATGCCGGTGCCCACCACCAGGGCCCGGGCCCGGCCATAGGTGGCGGTGGTGCCCAGGTAGGCCATGTTCCGCCGATCCCCCACGGCGGCGTCATCGTCCACCAGCACCTCGGCGTCCTTCTCCACCGCCAGGGACTCGCCGGTCAGAGGAGCCTCTTCCACCCGTAGGTTGGCCACCTCGATCAGGCGAACGTCGGCGGGAATGAAGTCACCGGCCTCGATGAGGACCACGTCCCCGGGGACCAGGTCAGCGGCGGGGATGGTAGCGTTGTGGCCATCCCGGATGACGGTGGCCTCGGGGGAGGTCATTTTCTTCAGGGCGGCCAGGGCTTCCTCGGCCCGCGACTCTTGCACCACCCCGAGGACGGTGTTGAGCACCACGATGGATAGGATGGCGATGGCGTCTATGTACTCGCCTAGGGCCAGGGAGATCAGGCAAGCCACCACCAGGATGATGACCAGGAAGCTGCGGAACTGGCGTACCTCCATGGCCCATAGGCCCGGTCGCGGCGCCTCCCGCAGCTCGTTGGAGCCGTACTCCTCCAGCCGGCGTTGGGCCTCCTGG
>JBBQIE010000450.1:0-3085 GCA_038324625.1 Anaerolineae bacterium
CCTGGCGCCTCCAAGCTCAGGACCGCTTCCTCTGAAGTGAGAGTCAGGCTGACCAGCACGGGGCTTCCCGGACGACCCTGGAGAAGGGCGCTTAGGACCTGGGTGATGGCTTGGCGCAGCAGCCCGGGGGTGGCGGTCACCATGGCCCCGCCCTCGGGGCCGCGATACTCGATGCTTCCCCCGAACCGCTCCGCCAGTGGGGACAGCCCGCTGATGGCGGCCTGGACCACCGTTGCCAACGCCACCGGCTCCGGGCGGTGGGTCACCGCCTCAAGCTCCTCGGACAGGGAATCCTCCGCTGGGGGGGTGGCAGCACCAAGACGGGATTGCAGCAGCTCCGCCAGCCGCTCCTCACCCCACTTCAGGTCTCGGTACACCTGCCGGGGGCTCAGGTGCAGCTCGTAGGCCACGTCGTCCACGGTGAGGCCGGAGACGTAGCGCTGGGTCAGGCACTCATAGGCGCGGGAGGCAGAGGCGGAGCCCGCCGACCGGCCGGCAGGGCGGAGGGCCTCGATGGCGTTAAGGAGAATCTCCCGCAGCACCTGGGCGCGGGCCACTAGCTCTTCAACTCGGTCCACCTCCGGAAGGCGGTTGGCCAGGTCCGACTTGGCCAGCTCGGTGGGGCTGTAGAGGCAGAGCAGCGCCTGATGCACTTCCTCGGCGGGAACGGAGGCGTGCCTGTCGCTCATCCGTGGGTACCGGATTGGTTCGCAGGGTTGAACATAGTGACCGCATTGTCACAAACCTGTCAGCAGCCTGTCAAGCGGTGGCGGGACGAGTGGGCTAGGATTACCAGATGGGGCGCGCGCGTTCACTAGGTAGGCCTAGCGAGGGAGAGAGGCATGGCGGAGACGATCAATATCAACAAGACGGTTCCGGTAGTCGCCGATGTGGACGTGCTGGTGGCGGGGGCGGGCATCGCCGGATGCTGCGCCGCCATCGCCGCCGCTCGCAATGGGGCCCGGACCATGCTGGTGGACCGGTTCGGCATACTGGGTGGGAACATGGGCCCGGGAATGATGTCGGGCGGGGTGGTACACCTGGCCCTCGGCTACCCGGGGGCCATGATGGGCGGGCTCAAGGGCATCCCCAGCGAGTTCCTCAGTCGCTGCGAGGGCTACGCCGACGGCCAGGTAGGGCACCAACACCTGCGCGACTCCCAGGTGGCCTCCTACGTCTGGCTGAAGATGATGGAGGAGAACCGGGTCCAACTACTACTCAACACCTACGTCGCCGACCCCATCATGGAGGGGGACCGGGTGGTGGGCCTCACGGTGGAGAACAAGTCCGGGACCCAAGCCATCCGGGCCAAGGTGGTCATTGACGCCACCGCCGACGCCGACGTGGCGGTACGGGCCGGCGCCCCGGTGGACGAGGGGGAGAACTACGTACATCCGGGCATGCACTTCACCGTGGCCGGGGTGGACACGGACCGGTTTATGGGCTGGCTCCGGGGCGAGCATCACCTTGACCCCAAGGACTTGGCCTGGGCAGAGGAGATCTTCACCCGCCACTTCGTCTCCCCTGTGCCCAGACTGAACCCGCTCATTCCCTTCTACAAGACGGCTTGGGAGATGGGGGAGTACTGGATCATCAAGGACATCGAGGGTATCGCCAGTGTCAGCCTAGACCACGGCATCCCCCACTCGCCCAACGAGTACTTCGGCCCTCGGGACGGCCTGGTCAGCACCCAGATCGGGCTGCGGGGCAAGGGCATACACAGCGGCGATCAGACCATGATGACCAAGCTGGAGGCGGGCTCACGGCTCTACATCTTCGAGACGGTCCAATTCCTGCGCCGCTATGTGCCCGGGTTCCAGGACTCCTACCTGCTGGTGGTCTCGCCCTACTTCCACACCCGCGGGGGCCGGGGAATCATGGCCGAGCACATGACCACCGTGGAGGACATGGCAGCGGGTCGCCGCTTCGACGACGTCATCTTCATCCACTACCCCGATCATCGGCAGGGCGCTGTCGAGGGCGGGGCCGACTTCCCCTACCGGCAGCTTCTGCCCCGCGAGGTCGAGGGACTGTTGTGCGCCGGCCTCTCCGCCATTATACAGCCGCCGTCCATGAGGAACCGCTGGAAGTGCCTGATGATGGGTCAGGCGGCGGGGCTGGCCGCGGCCCTGGCGGCCCGGGACGGGGTGACCCCTCGGGCCCTGGACGTCAAAGAGCTGCAGCGAGTGCTGGTGGGGAAGTATCAGACGTGGTTGGGCCCGGAGGAGCGGGTCCGGGAGTTGGGCCTGGCGGGGCTAACCTAACCCCCCCAAGGGGCACGGCCCTCACCCCCCCGGCCCCCTCTCCCATTGCCATGGGAGAGGGGGCCGGGAGTGAGGGCTCTCCCCGCCTGTCACGGTTCTGTCAGCAGATTGTCAGGCAATTACCCGCGGAGGCTTCTATACTAGGGGTAAGGTGGCGACGTGTTACCTTCGGCCAAGGATCTTGGTCGTCTTTCGGGTTGGGCAGTGAGCACTCGGTGGAGGTGTGTGAGATGGAACGGAGGGGATTGTCGAGAAGAGGATTCCTACGCTTTGCCGCTGTCGCCGGTGGCGGGGCCACCCTGGCGGCCTGCGGCGCCGCCGCCACTCCGCAAGTGGTGGAGAAGGTAGTCGAGAAAGAGGTCACCCGCATCGTCGAGGGCACTTCGCAAGTGGTTATCGAGACGGTGGTGGTCAAGGAGACCGTGGCCGTCGAGACCATGGTGACGGCCACCCCGGTGGCCGGGGCCATTCCCAGGATCCGCTACCTGACGGACTGGTACGGCGGGGACCGGGGTGAGCTGACCTCGCAGTTCTTGGGTGAGTTCGCCGAGAAGTTCGGGGACATGGCCACGGTGGCCTACGAGCCGGCCCCGGAAGTGGGGGATCGCCTGCGGGTGGAGTTCGCCGCCGGCACCGCCCCGGACATCTTCCTCTGGTCGTTCGTGGAGACCCCCGAGTTCCGGGACTGGCTGCTGGACCTGAAACCGCTCTTCGACGTGGACCCGGACATCAACGAGCCGGACATCGTCAAGCAGCATCCCATCTTCTACGAGAACGGCCAGATCCTGGCGCTACCTTTCCAAGGGCTGTTCTTCGGCGCC
>JBBQIE010000451.1:0-3081 GCA_038324625.1 Anaerolineae bacterium
GGGGTGGGGTTGGCCGTTTGGGTGGGGGGGGGACCTGCGTTGGGGTTCTCCATTCATATTTTTCCTGTGGGTCATGTGTTTCACCCTTGTCACCCCGGTCCACCCCGTCTCTCCCTCCGATGCAGCTCCCCCACCCACAGGGCCACCTCCTCGGCGGTGCGGCAGCGCCGATCCACCAGCTCCTGCCGCCTCGGGTCTTTGGGGCCCCAGGCCTCCAGCCCCCGCTGCCTCAGGTAGTCCTGGTAGTCCAGCCGCAGTTCCTCCAGGCTGGCCCGGGCCACGTTGGCCAGCTTCATCTCCATCTTCTTGGAGGTGCCCGAAGCCTGGCTGCCCTCAGCGATGTTCTGTACTCCCGAGCGGGCCGCTTGTACCATCTGGTCGTGGGTACGGCTGCGCCGGTCAATGTAGCGGTCGCAGAAGCGCACGGTCACGTCGTAGACCAATTGCGCTACCTGGAAACTCAGCAAGTTCCGGTACCCGCCGTGCTTGGGGATCAGGGGGTCATCCTGTCTCATCAGCGTCCCTCCAACCAACCCACTCAGTCTACCAAATCCATCAGCATGCGTATACGCTCCCTACCCCGGCTGCTATAATCAATCTGGCCCGGTAGGGGCTGCGCCCTCATGCCGGTTCCGAGGGAGGGCGCGGATGCCCTCCGTAGCTGGGCCTCCATGTATGGGGGAGGTGCCGATGTCGCTGGAGAGCCTCCGGGAGCGAACCACCCAGGCGGCCGGACGCCTGAACCGGGAGGAGTTGACCCGGTCCACGGCGCAGTCCCTGGCTCTGGCCTTGGCCTTGTTCGGCCTCCTGGCCGTTATGCAGTGGATCGCCCAGCGGGGCGCTCCCGACCGGGGCTACTGGGTGATCTTCGTCTGCGCGGCGGCGCTGCCGGTGCTGGCCCTGCAGAGCTACCGCGTCAGCGAGCTGAGCCCCCGCTGGGGCGGCATTACCCTGGTGGGGCTCACCTTCGCCGCCGTGGTCGTGGCTCTGGCGGGCTTCGACGTCTCCGAGGCCGGCTACTTCCTGGCCCTGCCGCTGCTCCTGGCGGTGGCCCTGCTGCCGGCGGGGGCGGCGGCCGTGGTCGGCGTCGGCTCACTGGTCCTGCTGCGGCTGACCCTCCCCCCGGGGGCTTGGGAGATCCCCGCCCTGATGACGGCCCTCACCGGGCTGAGCGCCTGGCTCATCCTTCGCCCCCTCCACTTCGTCCTCGACTGGTCCTGGCGGCGCTTCGCCGATGCCATCGTTCTCGCCGAGGAGGTCCAGGAGCAGCGGGGCAAGCTCAACCGCACGATGAAGGCCCTGGACCTCACCAACCGTCTCCTCCAGCGCACCAACCACGAGCTGGCCCTGGCCCGCCAAGAGGCGGAGGAGGCCCGCCGCCTCAAGGAGGAGTTCTGCGCCAACATCAGCCACGAGCTCCGCACCCCTCTCAACATCATCCTCGGGTTCGCCGAAATCATGCACTCCTCCAGCGAGGTCTACGGCGAGCTCGACTGGCCGGGGGAGCTGCGCCGGGACGTGGCCGAGATCCACCGCAACGCCGGCTACATCTCCTCCCTGGTGGACGACATCCTGGACCTGGCGCGGGTGGAGGCCATGCGTATGCCGGTGCGGCGAGAGGACACCGACCTGGCGGAGCTCATCGCCGAGGCGGCCCAGATCGCCCGGCAACTGCTCGGATCCAAGCCGGTGGCCCTGAGCCTGGAGGTGCCGCCCCTCTTGCCCCCGCTCCCCCTGGATCGTACCCGCATCCGCCAGGTCCTCCTCAACCTGCTGGCCAACGCCGCTCGCCACACCGAGCACGGCACCATCACCGTCAGCGCCGCCCTTCGGGAGGCGGAGGTAGTGGTGACGGTGGCGGATACGGGCGTGGGCATTCCCGAGGAGCAGCTGGAGTCCATCTTCGACGAGTTCCGGCAGGTGGATGCCTGGAGCCGTTCCGGCCAGGGGGGGAAGGGCCTGGGCCTGTCCATCGCCAAGCGCTTCGTGCAGCTTCACGGGGGCAGCATCTGGGCCGAGAGTGAGGTGGGCCGGGGGAGCCGCTTTCACTTCTCCCTGCCCCTGGCCCGCAAGGACTTCTCCCGCCTGGGGCAGGCCACGCCCGCTCCCCTCCCCCCCGACCCCTACCTGCCCTGCCTCATCCTGGTGGACGACGATGAAGCCGCCGCCACCTACCTCCGCCGGCACCTGGACGGCTACCAGGTGGTGCGCGCCTCCGACACCGATGACCTAGCGGACCTGGAGGATAAGTGGCATCCTCAGGCCGTCATCGTCAACTCCGCCTCGCCCGAGAGGGGGCCGACATCGTCCGAGGTGCCGGTCATCACCTGCTCCCTGCCCCGATCCCCTCGCATGGAGCCATTCGACGGCTTCCTGACCAAACCGGTGACCGGCGAGGCTCTTCTGGACCGGATCGGCAGCCTGGCCCCGGAGGGTGAGATCTTCGTGGTGGATGACGACCGGGGCTTCGTCCAGTACGTGGCCCGACTGCTGCAGACCAGCGGAAAGCCCTACAGGGCCCGCTGGGCCTACAACGGCGCCGATGCCCTGCGGAAAATGCGCTCATCGCCGCCGGACCTGGTGCTCCTGGACATGATGATGCCGGACCTGACCGGCCGGGAGGTGGCGGAGGCCATCCGCCAGGATCCTGAGTTGACGGACATCCCCATCGTGGCCGTCACCGGGGTTGGGGCTTACGAGCCCTCCCCGGCAGCCTGGGGCACCGCCTTCACCCTGTGCAAACGGCAGGGGCTGGCGGAGGGGGAGCTGCTGGGGCTCATCGGGGGTACACTTCAGTCGGTCAAGCCAAGCTATCGCGTCGAGCCACCGCTTCCCGTAGAGCCGTGAGCAGCTGCACTCGCGAGACCGGCTTCCTTATATAGGCGTCCGCCCCCAGGGCCGAGGCCAACTCCGGGTCGGCGAAGATGGAGCATACCACCACCGGGATGGAGGCGGTGGCCGGGGAGGCCCGCAACCCTTGGAGCACACTCCAGCCGTCCTGCCGGGGCATCATGATGTCCAAGAGGATTACCGCCGGCTTCAGTTGCCGGGCCATGTCCAGGCTGACGCGGGGATCGGTGG
>JBBQIE010000452.1:0-3080 GCA_038324625.1 Anaerolineae bacterium
GGTTTCGTTCCCGCCCATTGGGACCCCTTCGATGAGCAGTGGGCCGTGGACATGCGCCGCCGCTCTCTGGCGGCCTTGGAATTGCTCCCCGACCTTGAGTTCGTCACCCCAAGCCCCGACCTGACCAAGGGCGGGATCGTCCGCAACGATGCCGATGCCGACAAGGTCATCGAGCTCTTCCGCCGCGAGGGAGTGCAGGGCATCGTCATTGGGGCCATGACTTTCGGCGACGAGGTCGCCGCCGTCAGCGTGGCCCAGGCCTTCGCCCAACTCCCGGTGCTCCTGTTCGGCACCAAGGAGGGCGACTTCCTGCCCGGGGGCGGCCGCCGCTCCGACGCCTTCTGCGGCACCCTCTCCATCGCCTCCGGCCTCTACCGCCGGCGCATCCCTTTCACTTTCGCCGGCATCCTCTTCCCGGAGGAGGACCTCTTCGCCGAGGAGATCAACCGCTTCGCCGCCACCTGCAACGCCGTCTCCAACTTCATCGGCTCCCGCATCGGCCTCATCGGCCCCCGGCCGGAGCGCTTCGAGACCTGTGCCTGCGACGAGGTGGCCATGATCCAGAGCTTCGGCCAACGCCTGGTCCCGGTGTCCCTTCCGGAGGTCTTCAACGCCGCCCGCGCCTTGGGAAATGACGATCCCGTCGTGCGGGCCATCGTCAAGGACATCCAGGGGGGTGCCGACACCTCGGAGGTCAGCGGCAATACCCTGCTCAACCTGGCCAAGCTGGAGCGGGCCCTCCTGAACCTGGCCGAGACCAAGCAGCTCAAGGCCATGGGCATCCAGTGCTGGACCGCCATCCAGGCCGATTTCGGGGTCACCCCCTGCCTGGCCATGGGCCGGTTGACCGAGCAGGGCATCATGGCCGCCTGCGAGGTGGATATCTACGGGGCCCTGACCATGCTGGCCCAATATGAGGCCGCTCGTCGGCAGACGGTCCCCCACTTCATTGACTGGACCATCCAGCATCAGGAGTTGGAGAACGTCTTCTTCGCCTGGCACTGCGGCAACGCTCCCCAGTGCCTAGGGGCCCCAGGCTGCGGCATCCGCGCCCGCGAGCACAGCATCCTCAGCGGCGACTTCACCGGGGACGCCGCCCAGGGCACGGCCGAGTTCCAGGTGCGTGCGGGCACGGTCACCCTCAGCCGCCTGGCCGAGTACGACAACCAATTCAAGATGCTCATCACCAAGGGCGAGGTAGTCCCTGACGACCGAGACCTGCGGGGCTCCTGGTCCTGGGTGCAAGTCCCCGACCTGGACCGTCTCTATCGCACCCTGGTGGAAGAGGGCTTCGTTCATCATGCCAGCATGATCCACGGCGACTTGACCGCCGAGCTGGCTCAGTTCTGCCAGTTCGTGGGCATTGATGTGGTGATGGTATGATGTAAAGAGGCGGCACCACCGTCTCCACCGTGAGGCCCAGGGTCGTCCCCGGGCTTGCCCCGAGGCAGAGGTGGGCCCACCTCTGCCTCGGTTATTCATGTCGGCCACCTGAGAGGAACCTTCGTCCCACCATGTCTGTAGCTACCGGCAGTGGTCTGGCCAAGTATTTCGGCGCCCAGGACGTCTTTACCGGCGTCTCTTTTGCGCTTGCCAAGGGCGAGAAAGCGGGGCTGATCGGGCCCAACGGGGTGGGCAAGACTACCCTGCTGCGGATCATCGCCGGCCTCGAGGCCCCCACCCAGGGCAACGTCTACATGGCCTCCGATCTATCGGTGGGCTACCTCCCTCAGGATGCCCGCATCGAGGGGACCAGCACCCTCTGGGAAGCGGCCTTGACCGCCCTGGCTCCCCTACGCCGCCTGGAGCAGGAATTGCGCCGCCTGGAGCGGGCCATCGCCGACAGCGACGACGAGGCCGTCTGGCGACGCTATGAAGAGTGCGAGCACCGCTTTCAGGCCGCCGGCGGCTATGACTATGATTGGCGGGCCCGCCAGACCCTGGAGGGTCTGGGCCTGACCGAGTCCCTTCAGACTCCGGTGAACCAACTAAGCGGTGGGCAGCACACCCGCGCCCGCCTGGCACAGTTGCTCCTGCAGCGGCCCGACTTGCTGCTGCTGGACGAGCCCACCAACCACCTCGACCTCCAGGCCCTGACTTGGCTGGAGTCCTTTCTCAAGGGCTGGGGCGGCTCCCTCATCGCCATCTCCCACGACCGCTACTTCCTGGACGCGGTGGCCAACGTCATCTGGGAGCTGGACCCCAGCAGCCTGGACCGTTATCGAGGCAACTACTCCGCCTTCGAGGTCCAGAAGGCCGAACGCCTGGAGCAGCAGCGCCGGGAGTACGAGAAGCAACAGGAGTTCATCCGCACCACCGAGGCCTTCATCCGCCGCTACAAGGCCGGGCGGCGCTACCGCGAGGCCCGCGGCCGCCAGAAGCGGCTGAACCGCATGGAGCGGCTGGAACTCCATCACCAACGCCGTCCCCCCTCCATGCGGCTGCGTTCATCCTTTCGGGGCGGGTCCGTCCTGCTGGAGGCCCACGACGCCGCCATCGGCTTCGATCCCGCCCAGCCCCTCTTCACTACCGATGACCTCATACTCATCCGTCCCTCTCGCGCCGCCCTGATCGGCCCCAACGGCTCCGGCAAGACCACCTTTCTCCGCACCGTGCTGGGGGAGATGCCGGCCCTGTCCGGGAGCCTGATGCTGGGCAAGAGCGTCCTCATCGGCTACCTCTCTCAGGCCCAGCAGGATCTCCATCCCGGTCGCACCCTCATGGAGGAGATACAGTCGGTGCGGGAGATGACCCCGGCCGAGACCCGCAAGCACCTGGCCCTCTTCCTGTTCACCGGAGAGGAGCCCTTCAAGCGGGTGGGCGACCTCAGCGGGGGCGAGCGCAGCCGGGTGGCCCTGGCCAAACTCACCCTCCTGGGGGCCAGCCTCCTGGTGCTGGACGAGCCCACCAACCAACTGGACATGCTCGCCCGTGATGCCCTGGAGGCGGTGCTGGCCGACTACGACGGCACCATCCTCTTCGTCTCCCACGATCGCTACTTCATTGACTCCCTGGCCACCGAAGTCTGGGCCATCGAGGACGGTCACCTGCGCACCTACCCCGGCAACTACAGTGACTAT
>JBBQIE010000453.1:0-3058 GCA_038324625.1 Anaerolineae bacterium
GCCTACTACCTGCTTCTTCATCTCTGGTGCGGCCTCTTCGGCTTCAGCCCCGTGGCGCTCCGCCTTTTGTCCGTGGTCGGCGGACTTGTCTTAGTCAGCGGCATCTGGCTGCTGACCGCTCACCTCTTGGGCCGGCGAGCCGCCACCATTGCCGCGCTCGGGGCGGCCTTGGCCCCGATGCAAGTCTTCTACTCCCAGGAAGTGCGCATGTACGCCTGGGTCGCCGCTCTCGGTGCCCTTTCCTGGTATGCCTTCCTGCGGGTCAACCCAGACCCGGTCCGGCGAGGCCGATGGGCCCTCGCCTACGTGGCCGTCACCACCGTCGCCCTCTACACCGAGTACTACGCCGCTCTTCTATGCCTCGGGCAGTTGGCCTTCGCCTTGGCATGGGACCACCCTTGGCGGTCGGGATGGCGCCGCTGGATCGGCAAGAACCTCAACGTCTTTCTTCCACCGCTCCTGTTCCTTCCCTGGCTGGCCTATGCTCTGCCTCGTCTGGTTCCCTATGTGGCCGCCAAACGTGGCCTGGACGGCGACGCTCCCCTAGATCCCCTCACCTTCGTCTGGGCCCACCTTTCCGCCTTCGCTTCCGGGCATCGGGTCGGCCCGACCCAACCGGGTTGGCTGCCGGCTCTCACGGCCCTAGGTTTGCTGGCGGTGGCCGCCCTGGGAGTGGCTCGTCTGTCTCGCGATCGCCGCGCCCGCCTGATGCTGGTCTGCTATCTGGTCCTTCCCATCTCGCTGGGCTACCTGGTGAACCTAGTGTACCCCTTCTCGCCCCGCTTCTTTGAGCGCGTGCTGCTGCCCTTCTCACCCCCAATCCTCGTCGCTGCCGCTGCCGGCGTCATCTGGGCAACCCGGCGCCGTCCCTGGACGGGGTGGTTGGCCGCCGCCCTTATTCTCCTGCCCGCCGCCAACCTCTACTACCTCTGGACCGTCCCCCGCTACCCCGACCGGGACTACCGGCCCCTCTTCCAGGTCATACGCGGCCTGGGGTCAAGCGAGGATCGCGTCCTTTGTCTGCATCCCTGGCAGTATGGCTATGCCGTGTCCTACCTACCGCCTCGCCTGCGCCATCCCTACCTGGCTCCCACCGACGCCTGGGATGAGACCGTCGTTCGCCGATCCGATCTGTCCGAAGTTCTCTCAGGAGCGAGGACGATCTGGTTCCCTAGTCACCAATCTCTCGGTCGCATTCTCGAAAGCGAAGTGCAGGCCGACCTCGACGCCCTGGCGTCGCCCGCCGACTCGGGGTGGTTCGGGAGCGAGACCCTACTCCTCGCCTACGTGCCCGAGGCCGAGGACCTCGTTCCCGGTGAGGTAGCCGGCTTCCAGGCCGGTCCCTCGGAGGTCGCCGGCGCCTTCAGCCCCGAGACCCGCGCCGGAACCGGGGCCGTCTCGGTGTACCTGTCCTGGGACCCGGCGTTCCAGGCAGCCGACGGGTTGACGGCCAGCCTCCGGCTGGTGGACGACCTGGGACAGGTCTATGCCTCCAGCGATTTCCCTCTCGTCGGCCGAGAGCAGCGCCGCGCCCTGTTGGTACCCTGGGGAACGCCGGCCATCCCCCTGCGCCTAGCCTTGGTCGTCAGTCACGGTGGGTCCGAGCTGATCCCCGATCCCCCGGTGCCGGGACGCAACCACGCGGTGCTCGGGTCGGTGACCGTGCTCCCCGCTGATGAGGCACCTCCGACGGTATCGGACCTCGGTCTGGTGCCCTCCGGCGCCGAGTTCGCCGGCGGCCTGACCCTGGCCGGATACGGGCGACTGCCCGCCGCGGTGGCGCAGGGAGACGAGCTGGTGATCCCGATCCTCTGGCTGGGGCAGAAACGGCAGTCGGGGGAGTACTTGGTCTTCCTACAGGTCTTGGCCGCCGACGGTAACCTGATCGCCGCCTCCGAGTCACGGATCGCTCACGGGGTGTGGCCGCCTTCCGAATGGCCGGCCGGGACGATGGTGCGGGATCAACAGACCCTGACCATCCCGGCCGGAGCCCCCGCCGGTGACGTGACCCTCATTCTCGGGCTCCTCGACCCCACTACCCGGGCCCGCATCGAGACATCCGCCGGGGATCACATCCAACTGGGGACCTTCCGCGTCAGCGAGAGAGAACGCTCCTTCACCCGGCCGCCGTCCGCCGTCGAGTCGTCCGTGCCGTTTGGCGAGGTCGCCACCCTGGCCGGGTACAGCATCGAGAAGCGCGTGGCGGACTCCACGTCCGGCGAGGGGATCGGCAACGAGATAACAGTAACACTCGTATGGAAGGCCAATCAGGAGACCGCCACTCGCTACCAGTCCTTCGTCCACCTGACCGGCGATGATGGAGTCACCGTGGCCCAATCCGTCCACACGCCCGGAGATGCCCCAACTACCTCCTGGCTACCGGGCCAGTACGTCGAGGATGTCCATCACCTGTCCTTGCCGGCAGATGGGTCCGACGCCGGGCCCCCGAGGATCGAAATCGGGCTGTATGATCCGGAAACCGGGATCCGCCTAATACCCCAGTCCGAGGCTGCCGCCGACGGTCGTCTGCCCATCGGGACCATAGACTTGCCCTGAAGGGGCGGGCCGCCGTACCTAAGCCGACGATGACTCCGCCCAGCACCCAGCCACGCATAGGAGTGGGCGCCCACTCCTATGCGTGGCTGGGTGATACACGAAATCTATCTCGTCCGAGAGGGTTGATCCCCGGCGTGACGGGACCCTACAGAACCAGGCCCTCCTCGTAGGTCTCGGCTCGGAAAACCTCCGCCATCTCCTTGCGGGCGCGGGCCACCGGCCACTCGCCCTTAGGCACCCCAATGGGGGTAATGGCCACTATCTTGACGTCGTTCGGGGCCCCGATGACCTCTTTGACCTTGGCCTCATTGAAGGCCCCGATCCAGCAGGTTCCCAGGCCATGGGCGGTGGCGGCCACTACCATGTTCTCCATGGCAATGCCCACGTCCACCAAGAACCATTTCTCGCTGACATCGGGAAGCCCGATTCCGACCAGCAACACGCCCGCATCCGCCAGCCACATCTGACCGTTGCAGGCCTCGGCCAGGGCTTGGCGGCGCTC
>JBBQIE010000454.1:0-3057 GCA_038324625.1 Anaerolineae bacterium
TTCATCAACCGAGGGGCTCTTCGCGTGCGATCACCCGGCTATTTCTTCAATCTTCATGAGGGCGTCGAACGCGCCTGCGCCACCGATCGCCCCTATTCCCTAACCGCATGGAAGGGTGACCCTCTAGGTTCCGGCCTCAGGACGTGCTACACTGAGGCGACAGGAACGAGGAGGATGCCATGCCGGAGGACGGACCGCTCCCGCCGCTCGATTTCGACCGCTTCTTCACCTACTCCGACCTGACCGCCTTCCTGGGCGATCTGGCCGCCGCCCGGCCCCACCTCTGCCGCCTCGGCTCCATCGGCCAGTCCCGAGAGGGCCGCGAGCTTCACCTCCTCACCATCACCGATTTCGGCACCGGTGAGGCCGAGGACAAGCCCGCTTATCTCATTCACGGCAATATCCACGCCATCGAGCTGGCCGGCACTCACGCCGCCCTCTTCACCGCCCGCCGGCTTCTCTTCGACTACCCCCGGTCCGACCTCCTGAAGCGGGTGGCTTTCCACATCGTGCCTCGGATCAACCCCGACGGGGCCGAGTTCGCCGTCCGCACCGGTGGGAGCATCCGCAGCCGCACCGACCGGAGCCGCCGGGAGGCCAACACCCTCTACCAGGAGGACGTGGACGGGGACGGGCTCATCCTCTCGATGCGCCAGGAGCACCCCGACGGCGGGTTCGTGGCCGACCCGGAGGATGCCCGCCTCCTAGTGCGCCGCCGGGCCGACTCGCCCGGTCCTTACTACCGCCCCTTCCCCGAGGGCCTCATCCACGACTGGGACGGGAGCGAGAACGTCCTCGTCGAGGGTCGGGGGTTCGACTGGAACCGGAACTGGTCCTATGACTGGCGCCCGGAGCCGGAGCAGGGCGGCTCCGGCGACTACCCCTTCAGTGAGCCGGAGATGCGCTCCCTGGCGGAGTTCCTCCATTCCCGCTCGAACCTCTTCGCCCTGCTGGGCTACCACACCGGACCGGCGGCGGTGCTGCGCCCACCCTCCACCGGCAGCCTGGAGGACCTGGACCGCGAGGACGATCAGGTCATGGAGGACCTAGCCCTCATCGGCAGCCGGGAGACCGGCTTCCCGGTGGTCCCGGTGGTGCGGTATCACGATCGGCGGGCGCGGGACATCAACCTGCACGGTCACTTCCACGACTTCGGCTACCACCACCTGGGCCTGTTCGCCTTCGAGTTCGAGCTGGGCACCATGCTCAACAGCGCCGGCATCCCCACCGAGGAGATCTTCGCCGCCCGCACTGAGGAGGAACGGGAGGGCTTCATGCGCCGGGTGATGTCCTGGTGGGACGCGCAAGGGCAGCGGGAGCTGCTCTTCCGGCCTTGGGAGCCCTTCGACCACCCCCAATTGGGCCGAGTGGAGATCGGCGCCTTCCGGCGGTCCTGTCTGTACAATCCCTCCCTGAGCGACCTGCCCCGCATCGCCGCCGGCACCTATCGCTTCACCCTGGAGCACGCCGCCCGGCATCCGTGGGTGACCCTGGAGGGCCTGGAGGTGACAGCCGTGGGCGGCCCGGTGTATCGCGTCCGGGCCCGAGTGGCTAACCGGGGCTTCTTCCCCACCTACATCAGCAACAAAGGGAAGTCCCTGCGGCGGCTGCGCCCGGTGCGGGTGGAGTTCCGGCCGGTGAAGGGCGTGGACCTGCTCTCGGCGGAGGGCCACCGTGACCTCGGCCACCTGGAGGGGGTGACAGGGGGGAGGCTGCTGGAATGGTTCCTCTCCGCCCCAGAGGGAGGGGAGTTGGGCGAGATCAGGGTCCTGGGAGGGACGGGCGGCAACGCGAGAGAGACGGTGCGCGGGGGGGGGAACCTAACCCCCCAGCGCCAGGCGCTCCGCTTCTGCCTATTGCCCCCTTCCCTGCGAAGGAAGGGGGAGCCCTCACCCAGCACCATTGGAGGCACAGTATGACCCATCCTTTCGGCAATGACCCAGCTAAGATCGAAGGCTACCGCCGCTTCTGGGACCGGGCGCCGGTGGAGCGGCCCCTGGCGGGCTTCTCCCTGAAGACCTGGTTCCCCATGCACGAGTTCGCCGCCAGCCGGGCCTGGCGGTCGGAGCAGTGGCTCACCCCGGACATGATCCGGCCGGCGGAGTTCGTCGAGGACCAGGAACGGCTCCTCCGGGAGGGGGAGCACATCGAGGACGACGTCATCCGGGGGGCCTGCCCCTCCCAGGCGGTGATGTGGTTGCCGCCCATGCTGGGGGCGCGGCTGCGCATCCTGGAGGAGAGCACCCTGGCCCCCGACCTCAACCTCTCCTGGGAGGAGCTGGACCGGCTGCGCCTGGACACCGAGGGGCCCTGGTTCCACAAGTACCTGGAGTTCGTACGGGTGCTGGTGGCGGCCTCGGCCGGCCGCTATCCCATCAGCCACGGGACCATGAGCGGGCCCTCGGACGTGGCCGCCCTCTTTCGGGGCCACAACAATATGATCGGGGACTTCTTCGACGCCCCGGATAAGCTCACCGACCTGTACTTCCGGATGCAGCGGGCCTTCTGCGCCGTCCGCGATGCCCAGTGGGAGATCACCCCTCTGTGGCATGGGGGCTACTTCGATGCCCAGTACTCCCTCTGGGCCCCGGGCCCCATCATCCGTATGCAGGAGGATGCCTCCGGCCTGTTCTCCCCCCAGCTATACCGGGAGCTGCTCCAGCCGGTGGACCGGGACTGGGCCTCGAAGTACCAGTATGCCTTCATCCACCTGCACTCCACCTCCAACTTCGTCCTGGACGCCATCCTGGAGATCGAGGAGATCGCCGGCTACGAGTACAATCGGGACGTGAGCGGCCCCCCGCTGGAGGAGATGATCCCCTACTACCGCCTCATCCAGGACGCGGGGAAACCCCTCCTGATCCGCGGGTCCTTCACCGCCGATGAGCTGAGCCTGCTGTTGGACCGGCTGGAGTCCCGGGGCCTGTACCTCTACGTGATGGTGGGGAGCATGGAGGAGATACCGCCGCTGAAGCGGGCCCTGGGCATGTAGCGGTCAAGGGCGAGTCTCGGGCGCATTCGGCGCTGTCCGAGACTCGCCCTCGACCGGCTGTCAGT
>JBBQIE010000455.1:0-3049 GCA_038324625.1 Anaerolineae bacterium
ATGCTCTTCCAAACGTCTTGGGCGTCGCCGCCGCGATAGTCGCCTTTCCCGGCAATCCGCTAACAATCAGACCGTGTTCCGGGCCTTCCCAAATGTAAATGCCAACAATCAGGCTGGCGGCGACGATCGTTTCGCAAGAGCCCCTTGAAAGCGCGGGGCGTTACCGAACTCACTTACGAGCGGTAGTCTAGCACGCCCTTCGCTCGTTCCCATAAACAGACGCTTAAATCTTCCGCTAGACTTTGTTAAATGGACGACCCAGATCCTAACGTCTCGACGACCTTTGCGGTCTTCCCGGCCTGGGGCCTGGTTGCCGGCCGACAGGCGTGGTGCTACACTCGACCCAGTGTGGCCGTCGCGATCAATTCCCCCGCGACCCGGGCACCGGTATCTCTCCGAAATCGCACCGCACTTCGTGAGCTTGGTTCTGCTTCCTTAAGCATCCCTGGCGCCTCGCGCCGTTGGAGGTGGATCATGGCCTACGTGGGAGAGCTGATCGGCAAGATGGTTGCCGACGTGGAGGGGGAGCGGATCGGCCCCGTCAAGGACCTTATCGCCGCTCATCAGGCGGGCATGCCCCACCCCCGGATCACCGCCCTGCTGGTCAAGAACGGCAGCGGCACCCTCGCCATACCCATGTCCGACGTGGCGGTGCTGGTGGCCCCGGCCGTGCCGCTCAACCGGCGCCGAGCCGAGATCACCCCCTACCTCCCCGGCCCCACGGACCTCTACCTCATGCGGGACGTCATTGACAAGCAGATCATAGACACGGACGGGGTGCGGGTGGTGCGGGTCAACGACCTGGAACTGGCCCGCGTCAACCAGCACTTCTACCTGGCCAACGTGGACATCGGCACCCTGGGTATGCTCCGGCGCCTGGGCCTGGCCAAGGCGGTGCAGGGCGTGGCCGGCCGTTTTGGGCGGCGACTCCGCCCGGGGGTCATCTCCTGGGAGGACGTGGAGCTTATGCCCGACAGCCACGCCATGCGGCTGCGGGTCCCCAGCAGCAAGATCACCGAGCTGCACCCCGCCGATCTGGCCGACATCATCAGCGACCTGAGCCGGAGCGAGAGCAACTGCCTCCTGGAGAGCCTCGATATCGAGACCCTGGCCGAGGCCCTGGAGGAGGTGGAGCCGGAGTTTCAGGCCAGCCTGGTGGAGGGCATGTCCGACGAGAAGGTGGCGGATGTGCTCGAGGTGATGGCTCCCGACGAGGCTGCCGACCTGTTGGCCGAGCTTCCCGACGAGCGTAGCGAGGAACTCCTCAACCTCATGGAGGACGAGGAGGCCGAGGGGGTCCGGCGCCTGCTGGTCTTCCCGGAGGAGTCGGCGGGCGGCATCATGAACACCGAGTTCGCCGCCATTCCCCCGGACCTGACGGCGGAGCAGGCTATCGCTGTCCTGCGGGAGACGGCGCACGAGGCGGAGACCGTCTACTACATCTACGTGGTGGATGGGGACAATCACCTCATTGGGGTGATCTCCCTGCGGGAGTTGGTCCTGGCCCGGCCCGACACCCCCATCGAGGAGTTCATGCACCGGCGGGTGGTGAGCGTCCGGGCCGACGTCAGTCAAGACGAGGTGGCACGGGCGGTGGCCAAGTACAACCTCCTGGCTCTCCCGGTGGTGGACGAGGAGGATCGCCTCCAGGGCATAGTGACCGCCGATGACGCCCTGGACAAGATCATCCCCACCGCCTGGAAGAAGCGGCTCCCTCGCCTGTACCACCGCTAGACGGCCCCCACCGCCCAACAGGAAGCGCCGACATGACGGACACCCCTCAGAAGGCCATCGCTTCCCCCTCCCGGGGCCGGCTCTCCCGCGTCCTGGGGCGGTTCGCCCCTCTGCGGACTCGCCTCCTCTTGCTGCTGGCGGTGGTGGGACCGGGGATTATCACCGCCAACGTGGACAACGACGCCGGCGGCATCGCCACCTACTCGGTGGCCGGGGCCCGCTACGGCTACGGCCTGCTGTGGATGCTCCCCCTGGTGGTGCTGGCCCTCATCGTGGTGCAGGAGATGAGCGCCCGCCTGGGGGTGGTGACCGGCAAGGGCTTGGCCGATCTGATCCGGGAGAGCCTGGGCCTCCGCGCCGCGGTCATCATCCTGGGAGTGCTCCTGCTGGCCAACCTGGCCAACACCGTGAGCGAGTTCGCCGGGGTGGCCGCCAGCCTGGAGATCTTCGGGGTGAGCAAGTACGTATCGGTGCCCCTGGCGGCGGTGGGAGTGTGGCTGCTCATCGTCAAGGGCAACTATCGCTCCGTCGAGCGCATCTTCCTGGTGGCCAGTGCCATCTACCTGGCCTACGTCGCCTCCGGCATCTTGGCCCGCCCCGACTGGGCGGTGGTGGCCCGAGCCTTCGTGCGGCCCAGCTTCCAGCTCAATGCCGGCTACGTCACCATCTTCATCACCGTGATCGGCACCACCATCGCCCCCTGGATGCAGTTCTACCAGCAGTCGGCCATCGCCGACAAGGGCCTCAAGCCGGAGGACTATCCCTACGAGCGCCTGGACGTCATCGCCGGGTCCCTCTTCGCCGTGTTGGTGGCCGGCTTCATCACCATCGCCTGCGCCGCCACCCTCTACGCTCACGGCCTGGGGGTGGACACGGCCGAGGATGCCGCCCGCGCCCTGGGGCCTCTGGCCGGGCCCTACGCCTCGGCCCTCTTCGCCCTGGGCCTGCTCAACGCCTCCGTCTTCTCCGCCGCCATCCTGCCCCTCTCCACCGCCTACGTGGTGTGCGAGGCCTTCGGCTGGGAATCGGGAGTCAGCCGGGGCCTGCGAGAGGCGCCGGTCTTCTTCGGCATCTACACCGCCCTCATCGTGCTGGGAGCCGGGATCATCCTCTTGCCCATCAAGTCCCTGGTGCAGGCGATGATGGCCAGCCAGACTCTGAACGGCCTCCTGCTGCCGGTGGTGCTGCTGGTGATGCTGAAGCTGATCAACGACAAATGGCGCATGGGCAAGCACGTCAACGGCCCCCTGCTCAACCTGGTCTCCTGGGCCATCGTCCTGGCCCTGATCATACTGACCGTGATTCTGGTGGTGAC
>JBBQIE010000456.1:0-3036 GCA_038324625.1 Anaerolineae bacterium
CGTCTCCCGCACGATGGCCACCGCCGGAATCACGTTTCGATTCACGCCCTTGAGCGGCCGATACTGAGCGTGTACCAGGCCACCGGCACCCCCCCGATTCCGGGCATCAGCCACCGCCGAATAAGCGACGCTACGGCCCCATCGTCCGATAGCCAACTGGAACTCCGCCGAGTCGGCCCGGCACGGCGGCGCGAAAATCGGTGTCAGGGAGGGAACGTAGTCGGCCCGGCCCTCCCCCACCAGGATGAGGTCGTCTCCCAAGCCCCGCAGCTCGTCCACCAGAGCCCGCCACCCGGCGTGGAAATCCCCACGCGGGTCGGGAGCGAACAGATCCATGTCGGCCAGGTAGAAACCATCCACTCCGTGCTCCTCGACCAGCTCCCGACAGCGGTTGACCAGAAACTCCCGGTACTGGCGGAACCAGGGATTCACTAGGATCCACCCCGTCTCCAGGAATCCATCCCCGTCCCAGTCTCTGGCGGGATAGGTCATCGGCCCCCAATTGGCGTCCAAGGCCTGATAGGCGATCAGGCCACTCTCTCGGGCCCTGGCATCCGAGGCCACCACAGGGTTGACGTGGAGGATAACCTTCGCCCCCAGGGCGTGGGCGGCGGCCACGAAGCGGCCCAGCCCGTCCGGACCTCCCAATTCCTCGGCCGGGGCCAAGCTCGGACAATCGCGCATGAAGGGGCCATCCCACCCAACCACATGCACTAAGGCCTGGTGCAGGTCCCCATAGCACGAAAGCGCCCGCAGAGACTCGACCATGTCCTGGAAATCGAGATGAGCCAAGCCGGCGAAATCCATTCCGCTCAACCGAATCACCAGGTTGCACCGCGCCCCCCAACTATCGGGCGGTAGCGTCTCCTCGAGAGGCCCTTTCCCGTGGAAACGCGCCAGCGCCAGTCCATGATCGTCAATCTCGCGAATCACCGAGTGGGTCAGGCATAGCCTCCAGCTACCGCCGCGAAAGGGCCCGAGCCCCGGCGCTCCCCGGCTCTCTTCGTATAGCACTAGCTCCGTGTCACCCTCGGGCCGGAGCCGGGCGGAGAAAGCCTTCCGCACCGGCGGGACGGCCAGGCATCGAGCCAAGAAACGCGGCGAACCCCCGGCGTTCGGGTCCAACCACACCAGCGGCGTCGCCCAGTCCTGAGGATACTCAACCGGCCGGTGGCGGGCCCCGATCCGTATAGGCCCGTCGTCAGCCACAGTACGGAGATGCCCGTCCGGTAGGCCCTGAATCACCGTCTTGATCACCCGCACTCGCTCCGGCCGGTGGACCCTGAGATCACACTCGAGGTAGTCGTCTCCCGTCTTCAGAGAGATGGTGGAGTCGAGGTCCTCGGTGGTGGTCCCATCCCAGCCCTGGCCCCGGGTGCAGCGAAGAACCAGTCCTCGGCGAGCTTCGCCGGCGCACTCCAGAGCGGCCAGGCGGTAAGACCCTCGCTCCGTGTGAATCACCCATTGTAGTGTAAGGGTACCGCAGTCCAGGATGCCGTGGTCGAGGCGGCTCAATCCCAGTCGCACCGCTAACCTCCCAGTCTATGCCCGCGGATGAAACCCATCCGCACCCTAACGTCTACCTGATCCGTGTACCGCAAGATCACCTCGGCGTCAAATGCCGCTGATGCAATGCCCTATGGAAGGCCCGTTGTCGCCGACGACGGAGCCGGGCTATAATCGCCGCCAGCCTGCACCGGGTGGATTGCGTGTCGCTTCTACTCACCGCTTTCGTCGCCCTCGCCGCGATGACAACCATCGCTGCCATC
This sequence comes from Anaerolineae bacterium, assembly GCA_038324625.1. GTDB lineage: Bacteria > Chloroflexota > Anaerolineae > DRVO01 > DRVO01 > JBBQIE01. The sequence continues at coordinate 1,770 of JBBQIE010000456.1, forward strand.
CGACGCTCGGCGTCAGCCCGAGACGGCGGCGTTCTACTGCTCCTCGCCCTCCTAGCCGCCGGGTACTACTGGCGCCTCTTGGCCGGGGACGCTTTCTCCCCCGCCGGCGGGGGCGATCTAGCTTCCTTCCTCTACCCCTACTACCAGTTCGCCAACCGGAGCCTGCAAGACGGTGTCCTTCCGCTCTGGAATCCCTACGTCTTCTCTGGAATGCCCTTCGTGGGGGATGTGCAGAACGGCTTTCTCTACCCCCTGAATCTGCTCCAGTTCCTGCTCGCCGGCCGGCTCACCTATCTGGACATGGAATGCCTGGCCATCCTCCACGTCTGGACCGCCGGCGCCGGCATGTACGCCTTCCTTCGGCGGGCCCCCAACCTCCGCCTCAGCCGTGGGCCGGCTCTGCTCGGCGCGGTGGCCTTCATGTTCTCGGACCTATTCGCCCTTCACTTTGGTAACCTGAACATGATCGCCGTGGCCGCCTGGCTGCCGCTGGTTCTGCTCCTCTTCGCTTGGTCGGTGCCACGTCGGTCGTGGACGATGGCAGCCGCCGCCGGTCTCCTCCTCGGGCTGTCTTCCCTGGCCGGCCATATTCAGCCCACCCTCTACAATGCCGGTGTCTTGGCCATATACGCCCTGTGGTCGGCCTTCCGACGATGGCAGAAGGGAGACCCGCCGCTAACGGCTGCCAAGACCCTGGCGCTGCTCGCCTTCACCGGCATCATCGCCGGCCTCGCGTCCGCCCCGGCTATGGTGCCGGCCCTAGCCCTGACCCCCTACACGCCGCGGGCGGATTTCACTTACTGGGAGGCCGGGCGCTTCTCTCTCTCCCCCTTCCGCCTACTGGGGATGGTCTTTCCCGATCTCACCGGCCGCGATCCGGCCGTGTACTGGGGCCTGGGCGACCGGGTGGAGACCGGTTACCTGGGCCTGCTGCCCCTTCTACTCTCGGCCTTCGGCCTCTGGCGTCTTCGGGGCAAGCCTTGGGTACCTTTCCTTGGACTCCTAGCCCTGCTTTCACTGCTGTTGGCCCTGGGGGAGACCACACCGATTCACGGCTGGCTATTCGCTCTGGTGCCCGGCTTCGACGTACTCCGGGCCCCGGCCCGGGCCCTGTATATCACCGACTTCGGCTTGGCGGCACTGGCCGCCATCGCCTGTCAGTCCCTAGCCCGTGAGAATCTCCCCGAGGCCCTCGGCCGCGCCCTGTCGCGGTTGGCTCGGCTCACCGCCCGCCACGCCTTGGTTCCGGTGTCGCTGCTTTTCGCCG
>JBBQIE010000457.1:0-3032 GCA_038324625.1 Anaerolineae bacterium
GGTTCTTCGTAGACGAAGACGAAGCGCCAGGGCTGGTTGTTGTTGCAGGAAGGCGCCAGTTGAGCGTGCTCGGCCAGGTCCCGCACCAGGGCCTCGGTTATGGCCGCCGGGCGCAGGGAGCGGTAGGCCCGACGATGGTGAATGGCCTCGCTGACGGTCACGGGGTGCCTCCTGGACTGGTATCGCCGGAATGCCTCCCATGCTCGGCGGAGGCCGCCTCGATGTCAACCACGCCGGAGGGGCCGGGGAAGAGCACCCCGACATCGAGGCTGGATGCGGCGCGGTCACCGCTCGCCGCTCCTCCGCTTCGAGGTGGCGCAGACTCTGACCCAGGGTATCCAGGTCGCTCCTCACGGTCGGGCCACTCCGATGATGGGTGGTGTCATTACAGCAGAGCGGGGAAGAGAAAGGGGACCGGAGCGACGGCCGCTGCCGGCACCGCTCACTCGATCCAATCGGGTATGACAAGCCGTTCCCAGGTGTCTCCCCCGTCTGAGGAGCGATAGGGCAGGTAATCGCCGATGGCTTTGCCCCCACCGGGGAGCGTCTGGAACTCGGCCAGGTTGGCGTAGAGGGTCAAGCCGGCGGGGTGGTCGCTGGGCCCGGTGGCCAGCAATTGCGCGGCATGGTCCTCGCCAAAATCGTAGTGGAGGTGCCACTGAATGTCGGCGACATCGGTGGCGTCGGCATTGTCCGAGCGCCAGATCTGGTTCTCGGGGCCGCCGACGCTGAGATATAGGGCGCCATTGCCCCCCTCGATGGCCATGCCGGTGAAAGCTGCTGGAATGGTGCCTGCGGTGGGGATCACCTCCCACTGGCCCTCCGCCGTCCCCCGGTAAAGCCACGGTCCCAGGGCGGCGTAGAGGGTATGGCTGTCACGCGGGTCTATGCCCAGATAGCTGACGCCGTTGGGGTTGATGCCGGCGTCGGCCTCCGTCCAGGTGTGGCCGCCGTCCTCGCTGCGGCTGACCAGGGGCTGATCTCCCCCACGCCCGGTCGGGTGGATGACCCAGATGATCTCCGGCTGGAGATAGACCACCTCGACCGCCGCTATCGCCTCTGAGGAGAGGAGCGACCACTCGCTGCTGGTCCAGTGATAAAGGCCGCCTTCGGAGGCGGCGAAGAGCGAATCCAGGGAGGCGTAGTCCAGGTTGATGCTGTCCACCCAGGGCGCAGGGGGCAAGCCCCCCGGGAAGGGAGCCCAGGTCCGGCCGTCGTCATCGCTGTAGAGCAGGTGCTGACCAGGTTCACCCGAGGCCTCCGGTGCGGTCGAGTGCAAGAGGACATAGGTGCGCCCGGGGCCGACCTTGAGGCTGCGCACCAGCCAGTCTTGGGTGGGCTCCAGGGTCGGCAGCGTCGTGGCCATCGGCGCTATCGTGAGTGTCGGAGCGGCCGTGGGCAACGGGGTGGCCATGGCCGGGGGATCGGTTGGGGCGAGCGTCGGCATAGCGGTGGCGGTCGGCACCTCGGGGACGGTTGTCGCCGACGGTTCGGCGGTCGGCTCCGGCGGGACGGGGGTGGGCATAGGGGCGGGGCTGCCGCCGCAGCCCACCAGCACCAGGGCCAAGAGCATCGCACGCAGTAGCCCGGAGAGCCGGCGGTCGGCGGGATTCCTCTTAGCTATCATACTATCAACCTTCCTTTACGTGGTGTAGTGATCTCTCGGTGTCCAGCCGGCCGCGGGCCCTCACCCAGGCCACTTGCCTCAGCAAGTGGCCTGGTGGACCCTCTCTCTAGCTCTCCGGGAGAGCCAGCCGCCGGCCCGCCTCTCGGACCTCCTCCAGGACGTCGGGATGCTCGAGGACCGCTCCCTTCTCATCTATGTCGTTGAAGGTGAGCACCCGCGGGTCGGCGATATCCAGGCTGTCCAGCCAGTAGCGGGCCAGGCAGTGGATGCCATCGAAGATCTTCCGGCCCCGGCTGCCGGCCACCGCCACCACCAGCCCCCGGCGGGGGTACTCCAGGGGGGGTACCGACTCGTGCCGGTGGTACTTCCGCACCCAGAGAGCCTGAGTGCGCTCGATGATGGCCTGGGCAATGGAGGGGGTCTGACAGAAGAAGATGGGAGTCACCAGGCAAACCCGATGACTGCTGAGGAGTAGCTGGTAGATCCGCTCCATATTGTCCTTCTGGATGCATTCGCCGGAGCGGGAGCAGTAATAGCACTCCCGGCAGGGGGCCACCTTCAGGTCGCGAGCGTGGACGAACTCCACCTCTGCCCCGCCTTCCTCCAGTCCCTGGACCAGCCTCTCGGCCAGGATGTCGGAGTTGCCCCCCTTGCGGGGGCTTCCCGCGATCACCAACGCCTTGACGGTCATACTGTTGCTCCCTGGACAGCGAGTTTCCGAAGTCCTACATGAACGCCACTCGGTTCCTGAACTCCCCAAGGTCCGATAGCTCGTCGGCATGTTCCAAGCCCGTGGCTATTGGTTCGCCCAGGCCACCGAGGGCGAATACAAGATTCGCCCCTACGAATTGTCTCCAGGCCCATCATCAGAAGCGGCGGTGATGTACTGGGGAATATGGACATCCATGTACAAGGCCACGGCCATTAGGCGGTCCGACGACTCTTCAGTTCTCTCAGGCGCTCCATCACCGGGGGATTGCCCAGTTCCTGGCGCAGACGCTCGATCTCCTCGTCCTCTTCCTGGAACCAGCGCTCGAACTCAGGGAGGTGATCGTTGTAATAGGCCAAGGCCGAGAACACTTGGCCCAGGGTCAGATAGGGATGCTGGTACTGGAGCTCCTGGGAGCTCCAGTACCAGGCGATGTGCTCCGCCACCAGCTCGATGACCTTCATGGATGTACCGGCGATGGTGGGCACACCCCTCTCATCCAGCAAGACGTGCTTGTACCCCGTCTCAACCATGGCCATGCTGCATAGCCTCCAGCTTACAGCGGCAGGAATAGGATGCGGTCAAGCATTTCACCGGGGTCGAGCACCTTGGCCAGCAATTCCAGGTCATGGGCAGTGGCTCCGATAGACAGGCGCGTGGCTTCGGTATAGACGATCCCATGAAACCCCCGGCCCC
>JBBQIE010000458.1:0-3031 GCA_038324625.1 Anaerolineae bacterium
GGGTTGTCGCTGCTGCTCATCTCACCTATCCACGCCAATATGCTTCCCGACATGAGTTCGGAGGGGGACTACACCGTCGTAGGCGGCGGTTTCGCCGACGTCTTCTCGGCGGACGTGGCCGGCTTCTTGGTCCCCACTATGCTGCACCCGCTGCTCGGCTACCTGGTTCGCGATCTGACTTCCATTGTTGCCTTCGACAAGGGGCAGCAGGTCTATTTCGGCCTTTCCATCTGGGCCCTGGCATTGCTCGCGGTGATCCGGACTAGGCGGAGGGCGGCCTTCTGGCTGGCGGCGACGGGGGTGTTCCTGCTCCTCTCTCTGGGGCCGGTGCTTCAAGTGAACGGGGCCCGAGCGGAGGTACCGATGCCTTTCTCGGTCTTGCAGGAACTGCCCTTCTTCAAGGCCAATCGATATCCCAGTCGCTATGGGGTGATGCTGGGGATCTCACTGGCGGTTCTGGGCGGCCTAGGAGCCAATGCTCTCACCCGGACATCGCGGCGATGGGGCCGGTACGTGATGGCGGCCCTGGGGACGGTATTCCTGCTCGAGAACCTCTCTCTTCCCCTGCCCCTATCCGACCTGAGGGTGCCGGGGGTATACGAGGCCATCGCCGAGGAAGCCGGTGACTTCGCGGTACTGGAAGTGCCGGTCGCCTGGCGCAATGGCTTCCGCATCACCGGGGCTCAGCATGTGGCTTTCATGTTCGCCCAGTTCTACCAGACCTATCACGGCAAGCGCCTGCTCAATGGCAACACCTCCCGAAACCCGGAGCTGAAGTTCCAGTATTTCGCTGAGATGCCGGTGCTCCGCTCTCTCATCGCGCTTGAGACCGGGAAGGAGCTAACCCCTCAAACAATGGCGGCAGATCGGGAGGTGGCGCCGGCGCTGCTTCAGTCTCTGGGCGTGTACTATGTGGTCACCCACACTCCGCCGGTGGATGAGGCCATCCTGCGTTACGTGGAGGAGGTGCTTCCGACGCGCTTTCTGATAGAAGAAGCCGGGATACGCATCTACCGGGTTCTTCCATCCCCCACACCCACGGTGGTGGACCTCGGTTTTGCTCTGGCCGAGGGCTGGGGCCGCAGAACCTCGCCGGCTCCGTCGGTGCGTCCCCGGGCCGGGCTGCTTCTGCCTGGGGCGGAGACCCAATCGCGATTGACTCTCAGCCTCCGGGGTTTGACTGCCGGTGACCGGGTCTCGGTCCGCATGGGAGATAGTCTGCTGGGCGAGTGCCTTCTGGGAACCGAGTGGAGCCGGTGTGAGATCACCCTGCCCGGCTCCGCCGAGCCGGTTCGGGAGGTGTGGTTGGTCGCTGAAGGCCGGCACGACCCCTCCGAGGGCAGCCCCGGGGGAGCGATTGGGGCCACGGGGGTGAAGGTACCGGTAGACGTGTACGTGCGCAGCGCCGGGGAGGAGTTCGGGGACCTCGGGCGCATCTACGTCGGGGGACGAGACTGGAGTCCGAATGGGAGGGGCTACAACCTGGTAGCCCTGAACCCGGCCGACGCTTCGGTCTTGAGCGCGGCCAGCTTCGATACTCACGCCGACCCCGATGCCGGGCGGGCCATGGCGGCCTATTTGATGGGTTTGGAGCCGGGCACGGTGGTGGTGGCGGCGGTGGCGGATGAGGGGTCTCGTCTCTTGACGGAGGAAGCGGTGCAGGCGCTAGGAACCATCGGGTCGGCGGTGGACCTTCGGGGCTGCTTCCGTTGCGCTCATGCTATGGTGGGGGTGGTGGGCGCCGCTCCCGGAACCGCTGTCGAACAATGGGGGGTGGGAGTGCAGGAGGCTCTGGTGGGGCGGGGATTGACCGAGCCGAGCCTCTACTTCGAGTTGAGCCGGGTGGAGCTGGGCGCGGACTAATCGTCGGGGGCTCGGAGGCGGTACCCGATCCCCCATTCGGTGATGACGAGTTTGGGATTGTTGGGATCGTTCTCCAGCTTCTCCCGTAGGTAGCGGACATACAGTCTCAGGTATTGGAGCTGGTCCGAGTAATCGGAGCCCCAGATCTCGGTGAGCAGGTAGCGATGGGGGAGGACTCGTCCGGCGGCACGTACCAAAGAGGATAGGAGCCGGAACTCGGTGGGAGTGAGACTGACGTCCTCTCCATCCTTGCTTATCCGGTGGCGCTTGAGGTCCACCACCACGTTGCCGAAAGTCAAGGGGCGGACGGCTACCGTCTCTCGATAACCGGTGCGCCGGAGGAGGGCATGTACGCGGGCCACCAACTCGGTGGCCCCGAAGGGCTTCACCAAGTAGTCGTCGGCGCCTAGTTCCAAGGCCTTGACGATGTCGGCCTCGCGTCCGCGGGCGCTGATGACGATCACCGGCACCTCGCTGACGTCCCGCAGGCGGCGACACATCTCCCAGCCGTCCATGCGGGGCATCATGATGTCGAGGAGCACCAGGTCCGGCTTGCCCTCGAAAGCCCGACGGAGGCCGGCGAGGCCGTCGTTGGCCAGGTCGGTTTCGAAGCCCTCTTGGCGCAGCATCAGCTCGATCACCCCGGCAAACTGGGGTTCGTCGTCCACTACCAATATGCGTCCCTTACCTTCCATACTATACTCTCCCTCAAGCGCGGCGAGTATAGCACCATCGCCCATTCCTTCCAAGGCCATGGTGCTGATACGCGGATTCAATAATCAGGAGGGTCGATTGATCGTAGATGCACACGTGCATATCTTCTCCCGGGAAGCCATCGCCGCCCGGGACCGATTGGGGCTCCAGGAGCGGTACTTTGCAGTGCTCTATGGCTCGCCCAAGGCGGCCATGGCCACCCTTGAGGAGGCTCTGCAATCTATGGACCAATCGGGCGTAGATGTGTCCGTGGTGTCCGGCTTCGGCTGGTCGGACATGGGTCTATGCCGTCAGGAGAATGATTACCTTCTGGAGGCGGTGCGGCGTTACCCGGGCAGGGTAGTGGGGCTAGGGACCGTGAACCCACTACGGGGGGCGGAAGCGGAACGGGAATTGGCGCGCTTCCTGGACGCGGGGCTCTCCGGGATCGGCGAGCTCATGCCCGATGGCCCCG
>JBBQIE010000459.1:0-3019 GCA_038324625.1 Anaerolineae bacterium
CCTGGTCTACGATCAGCCGGAAGGGGGGATGATCGCCAGTGCCGACCCGGGGATGGTGGGCGAGATCGTCACCCAGCTTCTCAGTGCTCTGATCCAGGGCGCTCGCCGTCCCAGCATCGAGGTCGGCCTGACGGCGCACCCTGACGGCACCTACCTGGAGATGTCGGCGGCGGACACGGATCAAGGTGATCTGCTGCATTCGGCCCTGCGGGTGGCCGAGGCCCAGGGCTGGCGCCACGAATTCCTGGGGGAGGGGAGTGCCCGACGCCTTCGGGTGATATTCCCACGGCGCGGGGAGCGGCGGGTGCTGGTGGTGGAGGACAACCCGGCCGCCTTCGCCCTCTACCAGCGCTACCTGGCCGAAAGCGAGTGGAGCCCCATCTTGGCTCCCAGCCCTCGGGAGGCCGGGGAACTGGCCTCGGCCCACCGAGCCGAGGTGGTCCTGCTCGACATCATGATGCCGGAGACGGATGGCTGGCGGGTGTTGCAGGCCCTGCGGCTGGACCCGCGTACCCGAGAGGTTCCGGTGATCATTTGCTCCGTGGTCAACGACCCGGAGCTGGGCCGGGCCCTCGGCGCCGTCGGCTACCTCACCAAGCCGGTTACCCGGCCGGCGCTTCTTGAGGCTCTGCAAGCAGCGACTCAGTGAGGTAGGCCGGCCGGAGTCGCCCGAGGCAGAAGCGCAGCAGCTCCAGCCCTTCGTCCTCGGTGAAGCCGCCGGCGGTGGTGACGGAGAAGGTGCGCGGCTGCAGGGCGGGCCCCTCCAGGCCGGGCTGAAGGGCGGTCACGGCGATGATCGCCGGCTGACGATCCGGCTCCATCCGGCGCAGTGCCTGGGCCACCGACCGGCCGTTCATGTCCGGCAGGGATAGATCGAGCAGCACCAGGTCCACCGGCTGCCGTTCCAGCGCCGCCAACGCCTCCCTCCCATCGGAGGCGCTCAGGACCTGAATCTCCGTCGCCCCGGCCTCGAAGAGGCGTCGCATCAGGCGCACGAAGGCCCGGTCGTCGTCCACCACCAGCACTCTTTTGACGGTTCCCAGCCGGACCACGGCGGCCAGGAGGCGCTCGCCGTCAACCGGTTTCACCAGCCAATCATCGAACAGCTCCTGCTCCGCGGTCCAGGTCCCCGCCGGGAAGGAGCATTGCACCACCGGCACCGGCTCGGGGAGGATGGGCGGCGCCAGGCCGTGGGTGGCCTCCTCGGGCTCCGGCGGCACCGAGACGATGACCGCCCGCGCGTGTCGCTCCCGCACCACTTTCCTGGCCTCGGTCAGATCGCCGACCGCGGCCACCTCGAAGCCCTCCAGATGGCGGGTGAGGTATTCCCCCGCCTCGGGGCCACCCACCGCCACCACCAGGGGCCTCCCGAGGGCGATCTCGGTGGCGGCCGTGGCGGCCGGGTGCAGGGGGGATATCTGCTTGGGCGCCAGGGGGAGGCTGAAGTGGAAGGCGCTCCCCTTCCCCACCTGGCTCTCCGCCCACATCCTCCCGCCGTGCATGTGGACGAACCGCCGGGCGATGGCCAGCCCCAGGCCCTTGCCGGCGTGCTGCTCCTCGGGGCCCAGTCGCTCCCCTTGCTGGAACTCATCGAAGATGGACTCCAACAGGTCCGGGGAGATCCCCGGGCCGGTATCGGTCACCGTCAGGACCACCTCGTCCGCCCCCAGGGCCCCCCGGACCACGATCCGGCCGGCCTCGGTGAAGCGGCAGGCATTGGCCAGGAGGTTGAGGAGCACCTGCCGGATGCGGGTGGGGTCCACGTAGAGGCGGGGTAGGCCGTCGGGGACCTCGGCCAGCAGGGTCACCCGCTCCCGATCCAGGAGCAGCCGGGAGGCCAGTCCCACTACCTCTTGCACCAGGGCCGCCAGGTCGGTGGGCTCGCGGTGAATGGGCATTTTGAGGGCATGCACCCGAGCCAGATCGAGGATGTCGTCCACCAGGGAGGAAAGATAGTCGGCGCTGCGCTGGATCTCCCCCAGGTCCCGACGCAGGGTGGGGGTCCAATTCACGTCGCCGTAGACCTCGGGGTAGTGCTGCATGACGTCCACGAAGCCGAGGATGATGTTGAGGGGAGTCCGCAGCTCGTGGCTCACGGTGGTGGCGAACTGCTCTTTCAGGTGGCGGGCGTCCTCGGCCTCCCGCTGGGCCAGGGCCAGCTCGGAGAGGCTCCGCTTGAGCAGGCCGTTGGACACTCGCAGGGCCTGGTTGAGCCGGTTGATCTCCTCCTGGCGGGCGCGCACCTCCCGGACCAGGGTGCCGGTGTCCTCGGTGTAGCCCCAGGCGTCCATGAGAGTCCCCTTCAGGTCCCGAGCCCAGAGGAGGGAGACGGCCGCGGTGGCGAAGTCGAGGAGATGGTAGGCCCAGGCGGTGGGGCGGAGAGAGGTCGGCCCCAGCCAGACCACCAGGCCGGCCAGAAGTGCCGTCGGCAGCGCCGCGAAGGGGTGTATGGTGAAGCCGGCCAGGAGAATGGGGAGCACGAACAGGAGGGCGGCGACCGGTTGCCCGGGCATCGCCAGAGCCAACCAGGCGCCGCCGAAGGACAGGCCGGCCAGCAGAACGGCGGACCGCAAGGGGTGGGCCCGCGCCCTCGCCGCCGCCAGGAGGATGAGGGCCGCCGCCGCGATGGTGAGCACCACCACCCGTCCATCCCAGCCGGGGCTGACCAGGGCCCGATACCAGCCGAACCAGGCGACGGCCGTGAGGACGGCGCCGGCCTGCAACACCAATCGGGCGCGGAGGTCGCTCCAACTGTCCTGCCGGGCGTCAGATCCCTGCACGCTCATACCCTTCTCCCGCCACCGTGCCCGCCGTGAAGTCGCCGTGGGACTGGCTCGTAGGGCGAATCTTGTATCCATCTGTTCCAACTTATTCGCGCCCGGGGTCTACCTAACCCCCCAGCCCCCTTCCCTGCGAAGGAAGGGGGAGCCAAACCTCCCCTCCCCGCGTCGGGGAGGGGCCGGGGGAGAGGTTCCCCTAATCCAGCAGCGGCAGCTTCACCGCCTCGCCGCCCCTCTCC
>JBBQIE010000460.1:0-3018 GCA_038324625.1 Anaerolineae bacterium
CATACAGGGCACTATGACAGCATCATTCAGAACCGATCTTGACGACCACTTGCCCCTAGCCGGAGGCGGCGAACTCCCCCCAGATGCTCCTTTGGCGGTGGCATCGGCGCTGTTCGTTGAGAGCCGAATGCGGGCCGGCACCGGGGCCAATACCCTGACCGCCTTTGCCGCCGATCTCGCCCTCTTGGCGGAGGCGCTCGGCCCCGGCACGGCCGTCTCCAGCATCGGCGAGGAGGACATCGAGCGCTTCCGCCACTATCTCAGCGAGGAACGGGATGCCCCCTGCAGTCCTCGGACCCTGCGGCGTCGCCTCACCTCAGCTCAGGCCCTCTTCCGCTTCCTCGCCGAAGCGGGAGCCGTCACCGCCAACCCGGTGGCCACGGTAGCCGAGGCCGATTCAAAGCCGAAGAAGAGGCCAACTTCTCCGGTGCTCCGGTCAGAGGAAACCGCGCAACTGCTGACCGCCGGGCGCGAACTAGCACAGGAAGGCGATCCCCGGGCCCTGCTGCTCATCGCCTTGCTCCTGTCCACGGGCTTGAGCAAGAGCGAGTGCCTGGCCCTTCGGGTGGAGGACTTCGATCTGGAGGAGGATAGCTTCCGGGTCGGAGGGGGGCTGAAGGAGAGAGTCCTGCCTTTGAGCTCGCTGGCCCGCCAGGCCCTCCTCGCCCACCTCGAAAGGGACACCGAGAAGAGGGGTAAGTTGTTCAACTGCACCGGCCGGAACCTGGAATACGTCCTCTCGCGAGCGGGCGATCGCGCCGGGCTCAGTCGCCATCCTTCCTTCCGGCGCCTGCGAGCCACGGCCGCCGCCGGCCTCTACTCCGACGGGCTCGACAGCGAGGCGATCAGCAGCAAGCTGGGGATCAGCCCCCATACCTGGCCGGCGCTTCGCCGGCGCCTCCGCGCCCGGCCCGAGGAAGCTACTAGCGACTGCTGAGGGGAAGCATCACCCGGTACACCGCCTGATAGCGAAACACGGTCGCCAGGATGGCATCCTTCCAGCCGCCCATGGCGTAGATGGTGGTATCATCGGCGACCACACCCATGTTTCGCCAAGCGCCCGCCACGGGCATCTCCCACTGCTGCCAGCGACCATCCCCGGCCACCAGCCTCTCGCAGAAGGCCGTGGGCTCCGACCATCCACCACCCACGACGTACAGGGTATCCCCAATGACCGCCGCTCCCAGGCCGGCCCTGGCCTCGATCAAGTCCGGGCCCCGCTGCCATTCGGCGTCCTCGCCGGCGTCCAGGTCCAGCACATCCACTTCGCGTAGCGCCTGCCGGCCATCAAAGCCGCCGATCAGGTAGGCCCGGCCCTGGAGGTACGCCGCCGCGCCCTGAAGGCGGGCGTGCGGCAGATTGGGCATCTCGGTCCACACCTGCTCCCCAGGGTCAAGGGCCAGGGCCACATTGCTGTACTGGGCTCCGTCCCAGCCGCCGAAGACCAGCACTCGGCCGCCGTCCGTGGTCACCGCGTAGGCACAAAGGGGGGTAGGAAGATTCGGCCCGGCCTGCCAGCTGTCCTCTTGGGGATCGTAGATCTCGATCACGTCCGTCACGGACCCGTCCGGCAGCAGTCCCCCGGGAATGTATATCAGGCCGCCCACCACGGCCGCACCCACGTTGCTGACCGGGGTCGGCTTCGGCGCACCTTGTCGCCAGGTATTGGAGACCCGATCATAGATCTCCACCTCTCCGGTGATGCCCTCCTCGGTATCCCCACCCACCACGATGATCTGGTCGCCCACCCTAGCGGCGGCAAACCGATGTCTTCCCCGAGGCATCTGGGCCGCCTCGTGCCACCGGCCAACATCATCCTCGGCCAGTCCGTTCGCCGACCCACCGCCCACTTCCCGCAACGGGTCGAGCACGGGAGGCGGAGTCTGGGCCTCCGGGCTTCCCGGCCAAGCCACAACGCCCACCGCCAACACCAGCGCCGCCACCAGCAACAGCTTCTGCCACCAATACACGGGCGACGGTGCTCGAGATGGGGCCTCGGGGGCAACGACCTCAGCCGGGACCTCCGGCTGCCCGGCCGGGTGTACCAGACCGGCCTCCATGGCGGCGACGGTGGCCTCGGTGCGGGAGCGCACGCCCATCTTGGCAAAGATGTTGCGGAGGTGAACCTTGACCGTGTTCTCGCTTATGTCGAGGTCGGAAGCGATCTCCTTGTTGCTGGCCCCGGTGGCCACCAGGTCCAGAATCTCTCGCTCCCGATCGCTCAGTTCCTGCTTGAGATCGCTGCTCATAGCATGAAGGGTCCAGCGCTCACCAGATCTCCATGGTTACGTCGCCGATCTCGGCATCCAGTCTTTCCTCGGACAGCCAGTCCACCGCCTTATTGAGCAGTCCCTGGGCGTAACCGGCCTCGTTAGAGACACACACCACCCCCAGGATGGCGCGGTTCCAGGAATCGAGGTCCCCCACTTCCGCCGCCGAGACATTGAACTTACGCCTCATACGGGCCACTGCCGAGCGCACCACCTGGCGTTTGTCCTTGAGGGAGAAGGAATCCGGTATGATGAGCTCGATGGTGCATACGCCTACGATCAAGGGGCTAACCGGTGGTGGTAGTACGGCGAAGCTGATCCAGAGCCTGACTGAGGTCAGAGGGAAGGTCGGACCCCAACTCCACCCACTCTCCCGTGCCCGGGTCGCGGAATCGCAGGGCGGCGGCGTGCAAGAACTGCCGGGCTAGGCTAAGGTCTCGCGCCCCACGACCGTACAGGGGATCGCCGGCCACCGGATGGTGCAAAGCGGCGAAGTGTACCCGAATCTGATGCGTCCGACCGGTCAGGGGATGGGCATGGAGGAGAGAGTAGCCCCGGAGGGCCTCGACGGTCTCGTACTGGGTTCGGGCCGGACGGCCACCTCGCCGGATCACCGCCTGACGCACTCGATGGTGAGGATGGCGACCCACGGGAGCGTCAATCACTCCCGCCGAGGGCTCGACCACGCCCACCACCAAGGCGGTGTAGGTCTTCCACACCTCGTGAGCCCGAAACTGCTCCTGCATTC
>JBBQIE010000461.1:0-3012 GCA_038324625.1 Anaerolineae bacterium
CGGTCGGGTGGCTCGTCCGGCAGCAATCTCCGCCGGACCCATTCGCGGGCCTTCGCTAATCGAGCCGTCGCCGTCGGCGGCCACCAGATCCCGAGCGCCACCGGACTCACCTCCAGGGTGACGGCGCCCGAGTACCCATCCTCCCGCAGACGAAGGAAGAAGGGATCGAAGTCCATCTCGCCCTGGCCGGGCATCTGGTGATGCTTAACGTAGGTATCGAGACCGGGGCGGTCCAGCCAACTCACCGGAGCCCGGAAATCACTCAGGTGCAAGTGGCATAGAATATCGGACACGGAGCGGTATGCCTCCAGCAGGGACAGGCCGGTGCTGGCCACGTGGGTGGTATCCAGGGTGAGGCCCAGGCCCCGCTCCCGGGCGAAGTCCGCCACCTTATCCGGCCACACGAAGGGATGCCTCCGGTCCCTGGGATGGAAGATGGCCGAGTTCTCGATGGCCACGGGGACCACGCTTCCGGTCACCTTTCGTAGTGCCTCCAGCCCGGTATCGAAGGCGCGGATGTTGTCGGCCAGGTCGTCAAATCGAGGCGGATGTACCACGATCAGGTCGCACTCCAACTCCATCGCCCACTGGCCCAGGCGTCGGAACGCCTCTGGTTGGCGCTTCCAACCGGGCAGGCCGAAGAGAGAGGGGTGCAACACCCGCACCGGCACCCCTAGCTGGACCGCCCGGCGCCTCACCATCGCCGCCCCGGCAGCCAGCGACCAGGGGTCCAATACCAGCTCCACCCCATCGCACCCCGCCCGCGCCGCCAGGCGAAGAGCGGCTCCATAGGGAAGGCCATACAAGGCTCCGGTGGAGAAGAGAATTGGGCTATCAGTGATGGGCATGGGCGTGCTCGCCGTCGGCGACCTGATAGATTCCCTCCCGCTCGATGATGCTCTCCACTCCCACGGGCACCCAGTAGCGGATGGACCGCCCTCGGGCGATCATGGCCCGCAGCCCCGTGGAGGAGATACCTACCTCGGGCATCTCCACGGTGATGACCCGTCCCACGGTCTCCGGCACCCGCCGGCGGACCTCCTCCAGACAGATCGGGTGGCCCGGTCGCGCGATGACGGTCACCATGCACCCACGCGCTACGTCGCCGGCCCGGTGCCAGGTGTGCAGTTGCTCCAGGGAATCCGACCCCATAATGAAGTAGATGGAGTCAGCATCGAGGTCGTACTTTTCGGCCAGCAGAGCCAGAGTATCCACCGTGAAGTGGGGCGCGGGCCGCTCCAGGTCCACCAGACTGACAGTGAACCTCTCGTCCCCCGCCACCGCCGCCCGCGTCATCTCCAGGCGCACAGCGACATCGCCTCGCTCCTGCTTGCGCTTATGGGGAGGCACTCCGGCGGGCACGAAGAGAACCAGGTCCAAATCTAGGGCTTCGTAGGCAGCCTGGGCCATCAACAAGTGCCCGATGTGAATGGGATCGAAGGTGCCCCCGAGCACCCCCAGCCGGGTCACCGCTGCCATTCAAGCTCGGCCCCACCGATGATCACCGTGTCCCCCGCCTCCACGCCCATCTCCTCCAAGGTGGCGGTGATCCCGTGCTTGTCCAGGGTCCGCTGGAACCGTTCCACCGCCTCCGGCATGTTCCAGGCCGTCCTCCGCGATAGCCGCTCCAGCCAGGGCGCCCGCACGATCCAGGCCCCGTCGGCGCGACGGAAGACGCGCACGGCGGCGTCCGCCTCGTCCAACGCCCGAGGGTTGATCTCCGGCAGGATGGGTTCCACCTCCACCGGCGGCAGTTCTTCCAGGGTGCGCCGAGCCGCGCCCAGCAGCTCGCGAACCCCCTCACCGGTGGCGGCCGAGATGGGGAACAGGGAAATGCCCTTTTCGGCGAAGGCCTCCTGTAGGGCCGGCAACGCCTCTTGAGCCTCTGGGAGGTCCATCTTGCTCACGGCCACCAGCTCCGGCTTCTCCATCATGGCCGGGTCGAACTCGGCCAGCTCCCGACGGATCTGGGCGTAGCCCCCCACCGGGTCGGCCGAGGAGCCGTCCAAGAGGTGGATGAGCACCCGGGTCCGTTCCACGTGGCGGAGGAACTGGTATCCCAGCCCGGCGCCCTCGTGGGCCCCCTCGATCAGCCCCGGTAAGTCGGCGGCCACGAAGGAGTAGCCGCCATCGAGCTCCACCACCCCCAAGCTCGGCTGGAGAGTGGTGAAAGGGTAGTCGGCGATCTTGGGACGGGCGGCGCTGATGACCGAAAGGAGGGTAGACTTACCGGCGTTGGGCAGGCCCACTAGGCCCACGTCCGCCAGCAGCTTCAGCTCCAGGTGGAGCCAGCGTTCCTGCCCCGGGTCTCCCCGCTCGGCGATACGGGGCGCCTGGTTGATGGGGCCGGCGAAGGCGGCGTTCCCTCGCCCCCCTCTGCCTCCGGCGACGATCTCCACTCGGTCCCCGGGCGCCACCAAGTCGGCGAGAAGGTCACCGGTGCCATCATCGTAGACCTCGGTCCCCAGGGGCACCCGGATCACCACGTCCTTTCCGGCCGCGCCCTGCTTGTTCTTGCTCCCCCCGTGCCCACCCCGATCGGCCCGGAAGTGCTTTCCCCCCCGCAGAGCGATCAGGGTGTTGGTGTCCGGGGTGGCCTCGAGGTAGACGCTGCCCCCCGGCCCGCCGTTGCCGCCGCTGGGCCCGCCCAGGGGGACGTACTTCTCCCGGCGGAAGGCGACGATGCCGTTGCCCCCGTTCCCGGCGGCCACGTGAATGCGCACTTCGTCAATTAGGGAACCTTCATTCAATCCAGGCATGACATCACAGATTACTTTCCTCACCTATTGGTGTCAAAGAAGCCCCCACCACGATCCAGGATACGACGGGGCCGCCATCCTGTAGGGGCGCCGCGGAGCCGCGCTTTTTGCGGCACAGCTGCGCCCTTCTCGCGCGGGGCGGGCGCAGCTCCGGGCTGAAGCCCTACGCGGCGCCCCTACACCGAGACATACGCCCCGGGTTGGCACCGCGACCGCCCTCAGCGCCAAGAAAACACTCTCTCGTTGGCGAACT
>JBBQIE010000462.1:0-3012 GCA_038324625.1 Anaerolineae bacterium
GTAGCCGCCCAGGGCGGAGAAGTCCTCGTTCTCCACGTCCACCTCGATCTGGTGGAAAAGGTTACCGGGAACGAGGGGCCGGGCATCGCCGACGATCTCGTCCACCGCCGCCATGACTTCCGGGTCAAGCTGCGCCTGATCGTAGCGGCGCACCGATTGGCGAGCCAAGATGGCCTGGTAGAGGCCCGAGTGGTCTTGTCTCTTGCCGACTTCACCGGCCATTGACTACTCCCTTACCCGTGACCGACTGAGGCATGAAAACTCCAGGGAGGATAGCACCAGGCCCGCCGGTTGCCCAGGCCGAGAGGGAGTTTCAAGCCAAGCCGCCAAGACGCAAGGAAGGGAAACGCGACTGAGAGCATTCTCTTGGGAGCGATCCCATAACCACACGCGAGCGTCCTCAGGCGCGGACTGCCTCGGACGTGAGGGGCTAGGCCGAGGGGCTTTGCCGAGGCGACCGCCTGCGCTATGATCGGCGAAGATCCGAGCTTGAGGAGACGCCTGGTGACACCCCTTTTCGGTCCCTACGGCGGGCGGGCCCTGGACCACGGGGCCCAACTGGCGGCCCACGGCGTCAACGCCGTCTGGTTCCACGGCTTCGATCCGCCGGCCTTCGAGGGCTGCGCCCGCTTGGGCCTGGCTCCCTGCGTGGAACTGAAGACCTTCCGCGCCGACTTCGCTCAGCACCCGGAACTGATCCCCATTGGGGTGGACGGCAAGCCCATCCGCTACGGCCGGCTGGTCCAGGGGGTTTGCCTCTCCCAGACGGAGTTCCTGGATCGGATCGAGGAGGAACTGCTGGCGGGGGTACGGACCTATCATCCCACCGGCATCTGGCTGGACTACCTCACCTATGGGGGATGGTTCGAGACCCCGGAGCCGGACCTGCAGGAGAGCTGCTTCTGTCCGGCCTGCATCGCCGAGTTCGGCGAGAGCTGCGGGGTGGACGCCACCACGTCGAGTGAGATTCTGGGCCGGTATGCCCATGAGTGGGAGCGCCACAAGGGCGAGCGGGTGGCCGACTTCGCCCTCCGCTACGCCGAGATCATCCGCCGGCACCTCCCGGAGTGCGTCGTGGGGGCCTACATGTGCCCCTGGTCCCCGGGGGAGTTCGAGGGTGCCCTCTCCCGTATCTTCGCCCAGGACTACCAGCTCCTGGCCCCCGCCATTGACGTCTTCACCCCCCTTCTCTACACCGAGAAGTGCGGCCGGTCTCCGGAGTGGGCGCGGGAATGGCTGGAGAGGTCGCCGCGGTTCGTCCCGGCGGGCAAGAAGGTGCAACTCATCCTGGACGCTCTCGACTTCCCCGCCAGCCTGGAGGCCGCCGCGGCCTCGGCGGTGCCCAGCTGGGGGGTGCAGGTTTTCGGCGGCGCCGAGATCTTCGCCGATCCCGACCGGGCGGAGACCTTCGCCCGGCTGGTGCGCAGCATGGAGGGCCGGTCCTGAGGCTGCCGGATAAGGCCAGCCTCACCGAGGAGCCTGCTGTCCGTATTCCCTGGGCCGGCTGGATCGGGGTGCTTGACCAAGCCGGTGCCTTGGGGTATACAGGTTGCAGTATGGAGAGGGCTAAGTTCTCTCTCGGCCCGAATATACATTTGTCGTTATCACGTCGGCCGCGCTCGGAGCGCACCAGCCGGCGAGAACCAATAGTGATGGGAGGTTAGGAAATGGCCAAGAAGTTCAAGTGCGGACACTGTGATTATGTCGCCCACGGGGAGACGGAGAAGGAACTCATGGACGACATCGGCCGTCACAACAAGAAAGCGCACGACATGGAGATGACCGAGGACATCAAGAAGAAAGTCCGAGCGGGAATGCAGGAGGAGTAATCCCGCCGGGCCCGGAAAACCATCGAGGGGGGAGACCGGGCGGTCTCTCCCCTCGCTCAGTTGTAAGGCTGGGTCATGATGGGGCGCCCGGTCACTTCAGGCGTAGGGGTACTGGCGAGGTAAGTCCTCCGGGAGACCAACTCGCATGAACTGGCGAGCGAAAGCCTGGGCCAGATGCTCCCGGTATGGAGGGAGCAGCCGAACGCGCCGGCCTTCCTTGGCCGCGACTTGGCGCACTAACCCAAGGGGAACGGTGAGCACTCGCTTCAGGTCTACGACTTGATAGTCGAACTGGTGGCCGGGTATCTCGCATCGGTTCATCAAATAGGCACCGACGAAACGCCCGCGGATGAGCTTCGCCCAGCCGTCCTTGCCCCGAAGCTCCCGGCTGACAGCGGCAGCGGTACGGTAGTCGGATAGAGGACAGAGGAGCACCTCATCGTCGCCCTGGAAATCGCTGAGGTCACACGACTGCGTCATCAGCACGACATCGAAGTACTCGACAGATATGTCTTGTACCAGGGGGGCCCATCGTCATCCGCGGGTAGGTCGGCGATCGAGACCGGCGCTGCTACCATCGGCAACTCCCGAAGAAGGTCACCCTGCTCCAGGCCATCGGTCCCGGCAATCAGTTCATACCATGGATAGCGACCTTCTCGCCCAGTCGGCCTCAACATATCCTCGCTTCAGCCTAGTCTGCCAGTTCTTCGACGCGCCTGAATCTCGGGTTGCCTTTTCCCCCCGGCACCAGTCTGGCCGTGATAACTCGGCGACGAGAGGGAAGCCGTGGCAAAAGAAGGTCGAGGATGGAGCCGTCGTCATTTTCGGTCGCGGAGTTGGCTTGTTGTGCGGTCTCCGGCTCGGGAGATAGGGATGCACCATCCGGTACCGGTTCGGACTCATCAGGGGGGCGGCTGACCTCCCGATGGTAGGCTCGATAGCGAAACGCCGATGTCTCCTTGGCTTGCATGGGCTCTATCCTCGCTGTCCGACAGCTACTCATCTCCGTGCTAAACTGAGAACCTGCCCAAGTGAAGATGCTAAGGCACGCACCTTAGAACTCCAAAGGGCCAGCTTCGGCATCATTATAGTCCAGGCAGATCGGAGAGAACAGGCAACACGACCGATATCAGTCGGTGAGTCCCATCCTAAGCGCCGTCGCTTAGACAAAGAGCGCGGGCCC
>JBBQIE010000463.1:0-3001 GCA_038324625.1 Anaerolineae bacterium
CCTCGGCGGCCCTCTCCGTCTCCGGCAGGGCGCCCCGCTTAAGGCCCAGATCGCTGTAGGCCTCCTGCAGGTGAACCGGCACCGGGTAGTGGATCAAGCTGCCGATCCCCTCCTGGGCCAGATGGCGCTGCAGGTCATCCCGACGGCGGGAGCGGATCACGTACAGGTGGTAGATGTGGCGGGCATAACCCGCCTGCTGGGGCAGGGTCACCCCGCGTAGCGAGCTGTCGTATAGGGCGGCCTTGCGGCGCCTCTCCTCGTTCCACCCATCCAGGTGGGGCAGCTTGGCCCGTAGTATGGCAGCCTGCATCTCGTCTAGCCGGCTGTTGAACCCCTTGCTCTCGTGATGGTAACGCTTCCGCTGGCCGTAGTTCCGCAGCAGCCGCAGCCTGTCCGCAAGCTCCGGGTCATCGGTGGTGATGGCGCCGCCATCGCCACAGGCCCCCAGGTTCTTGGTGGGATAGAAGCTGAAGGCCGCCATTACCCCCATGCCGCCGGTCTTCCTCCCCCTGTACTCGGCCCCGTGGCCCTGGCAGGAGTCCTCGATCACCGGGATCCCACGGCGCCGCCCTATCTCCAGGATAGGATCCATGTCGGCGCACTGGCCGTAGAGGTGCACCGGCAGTATCGCCTTCGTCCTGGGGGTTATGGCGTCCTCCAGCCGGTTTGGGTCCATGGTGAAGGTGCGGGGGTCTATGTCCACGAAGACGGGCCTGGCCCCGGCAAAGGAGATAGCGGAGCAGGTGGGCACGGCCGTCAGCGCCACGGTGGCGACCTCGTCCCCGAGCCCAACGCCGCAGGCCAGGAGGGCCAGGTGGATGGCCTCGGTGCCGGAGCCCACGCCGACGCAGTGGGCGGCGCCGCAATAGCGAGCGAACTCCTCCTCGAAGGCCTCGCCCTGTCTGCCCAGGACGAACCAGCCCTCGTCCAGCACACCCTCCAGCGCATCCCGGATCTCCAGGCGCAGATCCCGGTGCTGGGGCTTGAGGTCGTTGAATTCGATTCTCATGGCTCCGCCTTCATGCCAAAACTCAGTCGCTGTCTGGTCGCGTTCCTACCAGTAGTGCTCCCGGTTCTGCCGGTAGAACTCCACCGTCTTCTCCAGCCCCTCTCGCAAGGACGTTGTAGGCTCCCAGTGGAGGACTCGGCGGATCTTGGAGTAGTCCGAGTAGACGCTTCCGATGTCGATGGACCGCTTCTCGGGCGGGAAGGGCACCAACCGGTAGCTGCCCGCCCCCACCACTTCCAGAAGGAGCTCCACGAACTCCCTCAGGCTGGTGGGCCCCATACCCCCGACGTTGAAGAAGCCGCCATCGGCCGCCGGGTCGGCCCCGGCAAGCAGGAAGGCCTCCACCACGTCGTCCACGTAGCTGAAGTCCCGCAACTGGCTGCCGTCCCCGAAGAGGGCTATCTCCTCGCCATCCAGGGCCTGGCGAATGAACCAGGGAATGAAACCCTGGCGATTGTGCTTCATCAGCTGGCGGGGCCCGTAGCTGTTGGTCAGCCGCAGGGATACGGCCCGGATCCCGTGGACGCTGTTGTATAGGATGTGGTACCACTCGCCCGCCATCTTGTTGATGCCGTTCACGTCGGTGGGCCGCTTGGGGTGCATCTCGTCCACGGGCAGGTGAAGGGGTTTGCCGTATATCTGGCGGGTGCTGGCGTAAACCACCTTCACCGAGGGATTGTGCTTGCGACAGGCTTCCAGGATGGAGAGCTGGGCCCGGCAGTTGATCTCCAGGTCGGTAAAGGGGTCCCGCACGCTGTCTATGTGGCTGACCTGGCCTGCCAGGTTGAAGATGAGGTCCTGGCTCTGCACCAGGTAGTCCATGCTGTTCTCATCGCGGACGTCGGCGACGTTGATTCTCACCAGGTCACTGATATCGGAGACGTTGAAGAGGTTACCCCCGTAGTCGGGGATCAGGGAGTCCACCAGGAGTACCCTGGCTCCCAGCCCCACCAGCCGCCGAGCCAGGTTGCTGCCGATGAAGCCAAGCCCCCCGGTGATGAGGATGGGGCGGTCACGGTAGTAGGATGAGTAGTCCGCCGGCGCCGTCATGCGTCCTTCTGAGGGAGGGCTTTCGCCTCGGCCTGGCCCTGGCTCATGCCCTTATTCAGCACCAGTTCGCGCCATAGGGCGATCAGGTCCATGCCAACCCGGAATACTCTGGGGAAGTTGAAGAACTGGGAGACGCCGTAGGCCCGGTGAAAGTGGCTCACCGGCACCTGGGCGATATTGAAGCCCGCGTCCTGGATTTTCTTCATCATCTCCACGCAGATGACCCCGCTGTCCCGCTCCAGCCGCACCTTGTCGAACACCGAGCGGCGAAAGAGTCGGAAGTCGCAGTCCACGTCCCGCACCTTCAGGCCGAAGGCCGTCCTCACCATCCAGTGGTACAGCTTGCCGATGATGATGCGGTTCAGGGGGTCGTGTCGCTTTACCTTGTAGCCGTTGACCCAGTCGACCTCGGGCTTCATGGCGTCCAACAGCAGCACCAACTCCCTGGGGTCGTACTGGGCATCGCCGTCGGTGTAGAACACCAGATCCTTGCTCGCCGAGGCGAAGCCGCTCCGCAGGGCGCCTCCGTATCCCCGGTTCTTCACGTGAGTCACCACCTTCAGCCGTGGGTAGGAGCGGGATAGCTCCTCCAGAACGGCGGCAGTGTGATCGGCGCTCCCGTCGTTGACCACGACGATCTCGTAATCGTCGCAGATGGGCCGGAGGGTCATGTCGGTGGCGATCACCATGCTGGGGATGGTGCCCGCGTCGTTGTACGCGGGGAAGAAGGCGGAGATGCTGGGCTTCATGATGCGCGCGGCTCCTTGAAAAGGGTGCGGGCCGCCACGGTCCCGAGGCCCACGACTTCCCCGCGGGCTACAGTAGGAGAGGACGCGAGGGAGCCTGCCAACGGCGTAGTCGGACTTTGCCTATTCTAGAATAGCTCAACCAACTTCGCAACGTTCTCGTAAACCAGGCAAGAAGGGCGGGTTGCGGCTGCCA
>JBBQIE010000464.1:0-2993 GCA_038324625.1 Anaerolineae bacterium
TACAATGGTAGGATGATACGATACGTGGGTGGATGATGGAATACAAGGACTACTATGAGCTTCTAGGGGTGCCTCGGGACGCCGGTGAGGACGACATTCGCAAGGCTTACCGGCGCCTGGCTCGGAAGTACCATCCCGACGTCAACCCTGACGACAAGGATGCCGCCAATCGCTTCAAGGACATCAACGAGGCCTACCAGGTGCTGTCCGACAAGGAGAAGCGGCAGAAGTACGATCAGCTGGGCAGCAGCTACGAACAGTGGCAGCAGACCGGCGGGGCGCCCGGGGGCTTTGACTGGAGTCAGTGGTACGGCGGTCAGCCGGCTGGGCAACCGGGCGGTGGCCGGCGAGTGTACACCACCGACGACTTCGGCGCCGAGGACATGGGCGGCTTCGGCTTCTCCGATTTCTTCGAGAGCCTCTTCGGCTCTCCCGGAGGCACGACCACGGGCACGCGCCGGCGCACCTTCACCCAGGCCCCGCGTAAGGGTCAGGATGTGGAGCACGAGGTGCCCATCAGCCTGGCCGAGGCCTTTCATGGCGGCAAGCGCCTCATAGACATTGACGGGCGCCGTCTGGAGGCCACCATCCCGCCCGGGGTCAAGACGGGGTCGCGGGTGCGTCTACGGGGTCAGGGTGGCCCCGGCATGGGGGGCGGCCCGGCGGGGGACCTCTTCCTGCGGATCAGGGTCCTGGACAACCCGCAGTTCGAGCGCCAGGAAGACGATCTGCGGGTAGATGTGCCGGTTCCCCTCTACACCAGCGTGCTGGGCGGCAAGGTGAAGGTGCCCAGCCTCAACGGTGACCTCAACTTGACGGTGCCGGCGGAGACTCAGAATGGCCGGGCCTTTCGCCTGCGGGGGCAGGGGATGCCCAAGCTCCGCGACCCCAAGGAGCGGGGGGATCTCTACGTCCGCGCCCAGGTGAGATTGCCCGAGGGCCTCTCGGACGAGGAGAAAGACCTCTTCCGGCGTCTGGAGGAACTGCGGGCCGGCGGCGAGTGAGAGCAGGAGAGGAAGTCAGGTGCAAGTGAGGGACCCTAGGGACGAACCCAGGTATGCCATTAGCGTGGCCGCTCGGCTGGTGGACCTGCACCCGCAGACGTTGCGCCACTACGAGAACATCGGGCTGCTGGCCCCGGAGCGATCGGAGGGGAACCGGCGCCTATACTCGGAACGGGATCTGGAGCGATTGCGGCTGATCTGCCGCCTCACCGGGGAGCTGGGGGTGAACCTGGCCGGGGTGGAGGTGATCCTCAACATGACCGAGCAGATCCAGAGCTTGCGGGAGGAGAGGGCCAGCCGAGAGCGGCATCTTCTCCAGGAGATCGCCCAACTGCGGCGGATGGTGGCCACCGATGTGCATCATCGATCGGTGCCCTATCGGGTAGCTCTGCCGCCGGAGGTGGGCTAGGTCGGCGTCAGGTCAGGCCACTGCCTTTCGGGCACCTCCAACGAGTCGGATCTTCATATGTTGTTAGACTTTGACAGTTAAGGAAGGGACTCATGGATTTCAGCAAATTTACCGATAAGGCAAGAGAAGCCGTCGCCGGAGCTCAGGAGGCGGCGCGGGAGCGAAGCAACCCGCAGATCGAGCCCGAGCATCTGCTCCTCAGTCTGCTCGATCAGCCCGAGGGGGTGGTGCCCCAGGTCTTGGCCAAGATGGACATCAACGTCGCCTCCCTGCGACGGGAGGTGGACGCCGCCTTGCGGCGGATGTCCACCGTTACCGGCTCTTCGCAGCTCTACATGTCCCGCGCCCTGGACGCGGTGGTCCGTGGGGCCCAGGAAGAAGCGGGTAACATGCACGACGACTACGTGAGCACCGAGCATCTGCTGCTGGCACTGCTTGGGCCCTCGGCCGGCTCCATCGCCGGCATGTTGCAGCGGCAGGGCATCACCAGGGACGGGGTCCTCCAGGCCCTGACGCAGATCCGCGGGAGCCAGAGAGTGACCGATGCCAACCCGGAGGGAAAGTACCAGGCCCTAGAGAAGTACGGTCGCGATCTCACCCTCATGGCCACCCAGGGGAAGCTGGACCCGGTCATCGGTCGAGACGACGAGATCCGGCGGATCACCCAGATCCTGCTGCGACGGACCAAGAATAACCCGGTGCTGGTGGGGGAGCCGGGAGTGGGCAAGACGGCCATCGTGGAGGGCTTGGCCATCCGCATCACCAACGGGGATGTGCCCGAGGGCCTGAAGAACAAGAAGGTGGTGGCCCTGGACCTGGGCTCCCTGATCGCCGGGGCCAAGTACCGGGGCGAGTTCGAGGAGCGCCTGAAGGCGGTGCTCAAGGAAGTGACCGATTCTCAGGGGCAGGTCATCCTCTTCATTGACGAGCTGCACACCGTCATCGGGGCCGGGGCCGCTGAGGGGGCCATGGACGCCAGCAACATGCTCAAGCCCATGCTGGCTCGGGGCGAGTTGCACGCCATCGGTGCCACCACCCTGGACGAGTACCGCCAGCACATCGAGAAGGACGCCGCCCTGGAGCGACGCTTCCAGTCGGTGTATGTGGGTGAGCCCTCGGTGGAGGATACCATCAGTATCCTGCGGGGCCTCAACGAACGTTACGAGGTCCACCACGGGGTACGGATCAGCGACTCGGCTTTGGTGGCGGCGGCGGTCTTATCGCACCGTTACATCACCGATCGTTTCCTGCCGGACAAGGCCATTGACTTGGTGGACGAGTCGGCGGCCCGGCTGCGCATGGAGATAGACAGCATGCCCGCCGAGCTGGATGAGATCCAGCGGCGGATCATGCAGCTTCAGATCGAGCAGCAGGCCCTGAGCAAGGAGACCGACCCCGGCTCTCAGGAGCGGCTGGCGCGCTTGCAGGAGGAGCTCTCACGGCTCGAGGAGCTCCGCGAGGGGCTGGATCGCCAGTGGCAACAGGAGAAAACGGCCATCCAGGCCATCCGCGAGGTCAAGGACCGGATGGAGCAGGCCCGCACCGACGTGGAGAGAGCGGAACGCATGGGAGACCTGGAG
>JBBQIE010000465.1:0-2985 GCA_038324625.1 Anaerolineae bacterium
GGAAGGGGGAGCTGAGTCACCCCTCCCTTTTCAGGGGAGGGTCAGCCATTTGGTACTCCAAATGGCTTGGGGGAGAGGTTCCCCTAAGGCACGGGAGAGTCGAACCGCAGCAGGCGGTGGTTCCCCGAATCCGACACCCACAGGCGACCCTGATCGTCTAGGGCCAGGCCCACCGGAAGCTCCATCCCCCCGGCGTCGCTGCCGTAGCGCCCGAAGCTGAGGGCGATCTTCCCCGCCTGATCGAAGGCCAGGATGCGGTAGCCCTCCGGGTCGGCGACGTACACGTACTCCCCCCCCGCCGCCAGGTAGGGCTTGTTCATCAGGGACTGGCCCTCCCAGGACTCCACCGGCCACGCCTCCAGGTACCCCAAGTCGGAGTCCAGCACCACCACCCGGCGGTTCCAGGTGTCGGCCACGTAGAAGCGCCCCTGGTCGTCGCGGGCCAGGCCCACCGGCTCGCTGAAGCCGATATCGCCCATCGAGGTGCCCCCGTAGGCGGCCAGGAACTGACCGTCGGGGCTGAAGCGCTGCACCCGCTTGTTCCCGGTATCGGTGACGTAGACGTCCCCGTCCGGGGCCACCAGCACGTCCCGCGGGCCCCAGAAGCCGCCCGGCTGGGCCTGGATGTCCCCTTTGGCGTCCACGAAGAAACCCCACATCCCCTTGAAGCCGCCGGAGGCATCGAACCACTGCACCCGGTGGTTCCAGGTGTCGGCCACGTAAACGTCCCCGTTCGGGGCCACGGCGATCCCCCAGGGCTCGGTGAACTGGCCCGGCCCGGCGCCGGCCGACCCCCAGGCATACTCGAACTGGCCCGAGGGGCTGAAGACCTGCACCCGGTTGTTGCCGCTATCCACCACGAACAGCTGACCGTCCGGGCCGACGGCCACCCCGCGGGGGTTGTTGAACTGGGCGACGCCGTCGCCCTGAGCGCCCACCACCAGGTCCGCCGACCGCTCCTGCCATACCTCCTGGTAGGCATCGGCCGGCATCTCCGAGGGGATGGCCAGGGTCACACCCATGTCCCACATCTCGTTGAGCACATCCTTGCGGATGTACAACGAGAACCGGTTCTGATAGGGCCAATCGGAGAAGGGCGTGGGGTGCTTCCGGTAGAACCAGATGGTCAGCCAGACATCCAGTCGCTCCCCGTCCCGGAGCACTTCCAGGACGCGGGCGGGAGTGAGGTTCTTGTAGGTCTCCACCGGCCACCAGACCACCCGGTGGGGGAAGCGATAGTAGCGGTCACCGAGGAAGGGCTTGGCCTTGGCCTCGTTGTCCTGATTGACGATGACCACCGGGGCCTCCATGGCCGTCTTGGTGGGCTCGTTGCCGTAGAAGATGCGGTTGGGGTAGTCCTTGACGTACCACTCCAGGGGCCAGACGTCCTCCTGGTCGTAGGAGAAGGTCAGTTCCTTCCCGCCCACGGTGCGGCGGGAGATCTCGTCAATCTGGCCCATCACCAGCTTGATGTCCGGGGTCCCGTGGGCATAGACCAGGAACTCGTTCACCAGGTCGTAGTTGACGTAGTTGGCCATCCAGGCGAAGCGGAAGGTGAGGGCCAGCAGCACTCCCAGAGCCGCCGCCTTGAGGGCGTTGACCAGCCCGGCGGTGCGCAGACGCCGGGCATAGCCGCTCGCCAGCCAGACCAAGCCCACCAGGACCACCAGGGCCCCCAGCCATTGCCCGGTGGCGCTCAACTGGCTGAGGGAGAACCCCCGCAAGGGCCGGACCGCCACCAGCACCACCAGCGCTACTCCAATCAGGAGCAACAGGCCAGTGAGGACCAGGCCGCCCCCCCGGAGCCAGGACCGCCAGTCGTGCCGCTCCAGCCAGTGTCCGGTCACCTGAGCGGCTATCAGAAGTAGGGGCAGGGTCGGGTGTACGATCAGCCAGGGCATCTTCTCCCCGGCCCAGGTATAGATAACGAAGGAGGAGATGGCCCAGTAGACGAGAAACGCCAGCCAGTAGCGGTCTCCGAAGGAGTCACCCAGCCTCTTGGCCGTCGCCTTGATCACCAGGTAGATCAGGGCCGGTATGCCCACGAAGAAGGGAATGAGCTCGTAGAAGGGCATGAGGAAGATGTAGTAGTACCAGGGTTGGCTGCCCCGCTGCACCGGCTGCTGGGCCAGCCAGTAGGCCACCGCCCCCACCGACCCGGAGATGACCCCCTTGGGGTTGGTGAAGAAGGTGGTGAAGAGGACCACGTAGAGGACCACGAAGACGATGAGGGGGGTTCGCAGCCGCTCCCAACTGAGGAGGGACAGGGACTCCGAGACCTCGCGCCGCCCCCGAGGCAAGACCAAGGTGGCGCAGAGGGCGGACACCAGCAGCATGGCCACGAAGACCACGTTCGGGGTCAGCTTGGCGGCCAGGTTGGGCTGCCCGGTGGGGTCGGTGGGGAGGATCAGGTGCAGGGCCGTGATCCCCACCCCCAATATCACCGCCAGGACGGTCATGGCCACCTGGAGCCAGTTGCGCTCCCGTTCGGCGATCCGCTCCCACACCAGGGCCACGGCCACGAAAGTCACCCCGATGAAGGCGGTGATGAAGGCCACTTCCTTGGTGGCGATGGAGAGGATCAGGGTGGCCGCCGCCACCGTGAGCCACTTGGCCCGACGGTCGCGAATGTAACTGAATAGGGCCAGGGCCAGGAGAAGGGTCCAGGTGGTGATGTAGATGTCGTTGCGGATGTAGCGGGAGTAGTAGAGGAGGCTGGGGCTGATGAGCAGCAGCACCGCCGCCGTCAGGGCCCCGGCCCGGCCCATCCAGCGCCGGAGGAAGTAAGGCAGGCCCACCATGACTACCCCGAACAGGGCGGGCACGATGCGGGCGGTGAAGTCGCTGACCCCAAAGAGGAAGTACATCAGGGCGTTGGCATGGAAGAGGAAGGGCCCATGCATCATGGGGTCGTGGATGTATCCCTCGCCGGCGTAGAGCTTCCAGGAGAAGAGGGCGTGCAGGCTCTCGTCGTGGCTCATGGCC
>JBBQIE010000466.1:0-2983 GCA_038324625.1 Anaerolineae bacterium
GGAGAGGGCGATGGGCCAGTCCCCGACGCCCCGCCATTCGGGGTGCTGGGCGCC
This sequence comes from Anaerolineae bacterium, assembly GCA_038324625.1. Lineage (GTDB taxonomy): Bacteria > Chloroflexota > Anaerolineae > DRVO01 > DRVO01 > JBBQIE01. Next base: position 55 of record JBBQIE010000466.1, read on the forward strand.
TCGGACGTACACGAAGACGTAAGAGAGCAGGGGAAGGGCGGCCAACCCCGCCAATCGGGCCAGGAGCCGGGGCCGACGGAGCAGCCCGCGGTCCTGGGAGAGCACGAAGAAGACCAGGGGCGGTACGATCAGCAGCGTGGTCACCAGGTTGGCGGCGCCAGTGCCCACCACCAAGGCCATCCATCCCAGGAGGCGATCCTGACGCTCCTCCTGCCAGCGAAAGGCCAGCCAGAGCAGCAGAAGAGTCTGGAAGACGGCGGAGGTATACTGCTCGGTGGACACCGAGTAGTACCAGAAGAAGTAGGTGACGGCGTAGAGCCCGGTGGTGGCGGCCCCCAGGGGCCAACGGCCTTTGGTGACTCGCAGGGCCAGGACGTAGAGGGTGGCCAGGGCGGCCAGGGACCAGAGGGTGGAGTACAGGGACAGGACCTGCACGGGGGAGAGGGAGTGGCCCAGGATCAGGCCCCCCACCCGGAACCAGAGCCAGCCGCCGATGGTATAGAGGGGGTACCCAGGGGCGTTGCTGGGACGGCCCTCTACTTGAGCGTACTGGTGGGTGATGAGGTCGCCGCCCTTGAGCTCCTCCAGACGCAGGCCGTCGTCCAGGGTGACGAGGTATAGACCCAGGGCGAGCAGGACCACCACCAGCCCGGCCAGACGGTTAGCGCTGGGCCGGGGGAGAGGGAAGCGAGGGGCGGTCATCCGGCCGTGGGCAGGCCACTCGCCGGGAGGGACTGTGGCTGGTCTTCCTCCGGCCCCAGAGACAGGTAGCGGGCCTCGGGGCCCTTGGTGGACCAGAAGGCCTGCCGCCCCTGGGCGTCCAGGGCCAGGATGTTGAGGACGAAGGGCATGCCCAGGGGCAGCTCTTGGGCCTCTTGGAGGGCGGCGGCACAGGCCTCGTCGGCCGATTGCCCGGCGGCCAAGCTCCTGACCAACGAGTGAGCGGTGCAGAGCCGCAGGGCCACCTCGCCCAGGCCGGTGCAAGCGGCGGCACCGTAGCGGTCGTCGGCGTAACCCCCGGCCCCGATAATGGGGGAGTCCCCCAGCCGACCGGGATACTTGAAGGCCCAGCCGCTGGTGGTGACCCCGCAGGCGAGGCGGCCCTCGCGGTCGCGGGCGATCACGTTGGCGGTGCCGCCGGGGCGGTAATGCATATGTTGTTGCAGAAGCCGGTAGAGGGGAACCTCAGGATCGTCAGTCTCAACCGCCGCGAGAACTCCCGATGCCCCCAGGCGTTCCCGATATTTGGTCAACGACGCCTCGGTGAGTAGTTCGCCCGTTTCCGCGCCCGTTTCCCGAGCGAACCGAGCTGCCCCCTCGCCCACCAGAAGCACGTGGGGAAGAAGCTCCATCACTTTGCGGGCCACGGAGATGGGGTGCAGGAATCCCGCCAGGGCACCGACGGCCCCCGCTCGCAGGCCGGTGCCCTCCATGATGGAGGCATCCAGTTCTACCTGTCCCAGGAGGTTGGGGAGGCCTCCCAGGCCCACGCTGTCGTCCTCGGGGTTGGACTCGACGGCCCGCAGGGCGACCTCGACGGCGTCGGTGGCGGAGGCCCCATCACGCAGGGCGGCCATGCCATCCACAAGGCCGGGGGCAGTGTTGGCGGTTCCCACTATCAGCACGAGGGCGTTCTCCCGAGCGAGATGGACGCCCCACCGAGGGTCGGGCCCGGGGGCGCCAGGAGGGGATTGTCGTCAATGGCCAGTCGGCGGTCAAGTCAGACTGGCGCGGGCGGCCGTGAGCGGTCAGGCTATCGAGTCGAAAACGGGTTTGCGCCTCTTGACAGGGAGGCTATAATAGGAGCACGCGGGTGTAGCGCAGTGGTAGCGCATCTGCTTCCCAAGCAGAGAGTCGAGGGTTCGAATCCCTTCACCCGCTCCATATCCGGACGCAGCACCTCCGCGCGGCCGCCGGCCGATGTCGGGGGTGTTTCGTTTTGCAGCGCCTTGAAGTGGTTCGTCTGCCCCGTTCTCGCGGGCTGGTACGAGTGTACCATTGACTTCCTTCGAGGCGACGATAGGATGGGGCCATTCGAACGTGCGAGTCCTCTGATATTGCCTGGCAAGGAGCGAACCATCGCGGTATACGTCACTTCCCTCGGGTGTCGCCTGAACCAGGCGGAGATGGCGGCCCTGCAGCGGGCCCTGGCAAACTCGGGCCGGCCTCTCACCGACGATCCCCGCGCCGCCGACCTTATCGTCTTCAATACTTGTGCCGTGACCGCGGAGGCGGAGCGGAAGTCCCGCCAGGCACTGCGGCGACTGCGACGGGAGAATCCTCGGGCTCACATCGTAGTGACCGGCTGCTACGCTCATCTGGACCCGGAACTAGGGGGAGCCGGGCCGGTGGCGCAGCAGGTGCTGGACAACGCGGCCAAGCGAGAGTTGCTGGCTCATCCTGGAGAGTTGCTGGCGGCTGAATCCGCCACCATCCAGCTACCGGCGCCGATGACCGGCCGGACCAGGGCCCTGGTCCGGGTACAGGAGGGCTGCGACAACCGCTGCACCTATTGCGTAGTCTGGCAGCTGCGGGGACGGCAGCAGAGCCGCTCAGCGGACGAAGTGCTTGACGAGGTGCGGGATCTCGTCGGCCGGGGCTTCCGGGAGGTGGTGCTCACCGGGGTTCACATCGGGGCTTACGGCAAGGACTGGGATCGAGAGCGCGACCTGGACCTCTGGGGTCTGGTGCGCCGGGTCCTGGCTGACTCACGAGTAGAGAGGCTCAGGCTGTCCTCCATCGAGCCCTGGGATCTGGATTCTGTTGACCCGGCGCTATGGGAGGACCGGCGACTCTGCCGGCATCTGCACCTACCGCTCCAGAGTGGCAGCGACCGGGTGCTGGCGGCCATGAATCGCCGCTACACCGCCGCGGAGTACGGCGATCTGGTGGGGGGGATTCAGGCCGGGCTTCCCGATATGGCCATCAC
>JBBQIE010000467.1:0-2982 GCA_038324625.1 Anaerolineae bacterium
GCCCCAAGCATGCCCCTGGTTCAGGGCCAGCAGGAGGGCCACCAGCCCGATCACGAAGACCAGGGCCCCACTGACGTCGAAGCCCTCCGGGCCGCGCTCCCGCCGATCGCTGGGGATGAAGCGCAGGCTGAGGAGCAAGGCCAGAAGGCCGATGGGCACGTTGATGTAGAACACCGCCCGCCAGGACAACTGATCGGCCAGCCACCCCCCCAGAGAGGGCCCGGTGGTCAGGCCCAGGTAAGTCATGGTGGCCAACAGGCCCAGGGCCTGGCCCCGCTGGCGGGCGGGGAAGTTCTCGGTCACGATGGCGGGGCCGTTGGCGAAGAGCATGGCCGCGCCTTGGGCCTGAATCCCTCGGAAGGCGATCAGGACTCCCACGGAGGGGGCCAGGCCGCAGAGAGCGGAGGTGAAGATGAAGATGAGGAAGCCGCCGGTGTAGACGGCCTTGTGCCCCCGCAAATCCCCCAAGCGGCCGAAGCTGAGCAGCAGGCCGCTGACCACCAAGAGGTAGATGACCACTACCCACTCCACGGTGGCCACCGAACCCCCGAAGGAGCCATTGATGACCGGGAGCACCGTGTTGACCACGCTCCCGTCCAGGGCGGACATGAAAGTGCCCACCCCCACCGACAGGAGCACCAGCCACTTGCCCCGATCCGTGGCCGCGGGAGCCGATACCGATTCGCTGTGTTTGCGCAAGAGCCCTCCATTTGCCGAGGACATGATGAGGCCCGGGGGCGGTGATGGGCAAGAACGGGGAGCCTAGCCCCCCCCGTGGCAGGCGCTACGCTTACCTGCCTATTGCGCCAGGCAGTAGCCTGGCTATTGCCCCCTTCCCTGCGAAGGAAGGGGGAGCCGGGGTCACCCCTCCCTTTTCAGGGAAGAGTCAGCCATTTGGCGAGCAAATGGCTTGGGGGTGAGGTTCCCCGACGCGGGCTCTCGACCTCATTGTGCCTCCACCGGAGCGGTGCTAGACTCCTTCGGGACGGAGAGTATGAGACTGCACGAATACCAATCGAAGCGGGTCCTGCAACAACGAGGGGTGGCCATACCGGAAGGGGGCGTCGCCTATACTCCGGGCGAGGCCCATGAGGTGGCGGCCCAGTTAGGCGGACGGGTGGTGGTCAAGGCCCAAGTCCTGGCTCCCGGCCGCGGCCGGGCCGGGGGCATCCGTCTGGCCGACGACCCGGAGGCGGCGGAGCTGGCCGCTCAGGAGATCATGAGCCTGGACATCGGCGGCCTGCCGGTGCGGCGGGTGCTGGTCGAGCGGGCGGTGGACATCCGGCAGCAGCTGTACCTGGCCGTGGCCCTGCAAGCCACGGGCGAGGCCATCCTGGCGGTGGCCGGCGAGGCAGCTCCCCTCACCGAGCCCCCGCGCATCCTCCCCATTGACTACCGCATCGGCTTGCTGCCCTTCCAGGTGCGGGAGTTGGCCTACGGCCTGGCCCTACCTCGACGAACCGCCGAGGCCATGGTCCATCTGGCTCTGGCCCTCTGGCATACCATGATCGAGGCCGACGCCCTGCGGGTGGAGGTCAACCCCCTGGCTGTCACCCCCCTGGAGGACCTGGTGGTGGTGGATGCCAAGATCACCCTGGACGATAACGCCCTCTACCGGCACCCGGAGCTGGCGGAGCTGCGAGGGGCGGAGGAGCTGACCCTGGAGGAGAGCGAGGCCCGGAGGCACGGTCTCTACTACGTCAGCCTGGACGGGAATGTCGGCTCCCTGGTCAACGGGGCGGGGCTGGCCATGGCCACCAGCGACGTTATCGAGTGGTTGGGAGGCACCTCGGCCGGCATCCTCGACGTGGGAGGCGGGGCTCGGGCTCAGAAGGTAGCCGCCGGTATGCAGATACTTCTGCGCGACTCGCGCCTCCGCTCTATCCTGGTGGCCATCTTCGGGGGCATCACCCGCTGCGACGAGGTGGCGGCCGGCATCCTCGCCGCTCTGGAGTGCGTCGGGTCCACCGTGCCCATATTCGTCCGGCTCACCGGCACCAACGAGGCCGAGGGCCGGGCTCTCCTGCAAGACGCCCCCGTGGAGTTGGTGCCGGACCTGCTGACCGGGGCGAGGAAGGCCGTGGCGGCGGCCGAGGGGGGGACATGAGCATCCTCCTCGATGCCGAGACTCGGGTGCTGGTGCAGGGCATCACCGGGCGAGAGGGGCAGTTCCACGCCGGGCGGATGATCCAGTACGGCACCAATATCGTGGCCGGGGTCACCCCCGGCCGTGGCGGGGAGTGGGTCCACGGGGTCCCGGTGTTCGACTCGGTGCGGGAGGCGATTCAGGCCACCGAGGCGGAGGCCACCGTGGCCTTCGTGCCCGCCCGTCTCGCTGCCGATGCCATCTACGAGGCGGCCTTCGCCGGCATCCGGCTGGTGGTCAGCGTCACCGAGGGCATCCCGGTACACGACGTGGTCCGCCTGCGCCATTTCCTCAGGGAGCGGGGCGCCCGCCTCATCGGCCCTAACTGTCCGGGCATCCTGGTGCCGGGCGTGGCCAAGCTGGGCATCATCCCCAGCGACATACACACTCCCGGCCCCGTGGGGGTGCTCTCTCGCGGCAGCACTATCACCTATGAGATCGTGGCCGCCCTCTCCGAGGCCGGCCTGGGTCAGTCCACCGTGGTGGGGGTGGGTGGAGACTACGTGGTGGGCACCGGCTTCGTGGAGCTGCTGGAGCTGCTCAACGACGACCCGGATACGGAACAGGTGGTCTTGATCGGGGAGATCGGCGGGGTGGAGGAGCAACTGGCGGCGGAGTACATCGGTGGCCACATGACCAAGCCGGTGGTGGCTTACATCGCCGGCCGGACGGCCCCGCCCCGTAAGCGAGTGGGGCACCCGGGCGCCATCGTGGACCAGTCCGACGCCGATGCCCAGGAGAAGATCGCGGCCCTGACCACCGCCGGGGTGCCGGTGGCCGAGCATCCGGCCCAGGTGATCGAGTTGCTGAAGGGCCTGTCCGCCCCCGGCTGAGGA
>JBBQIE010000468.1:0-2974 GCA_038324625.1 Anaerolineae bacterium
GGGGGTCGGCGGTCATGACCCCGTCAACGTCGGTCCAGATCCAGATCTCTTCCGAGTCCAGACTGGCCCCGAGGATGGAAGCGGAGTAGTCGCTGCCCCCGCGCCCCAGGGTAGTAGTAATGCCCCGCTGAGTGGTCCCGATGAAACCGGTGGCCACCGGCACCTTGCCCACCTCCAGCATGGGCATCAGGACCTCGCGGGTCTTCAGCCGCGTCGGCCCCATGAGAGGGTTGGCGGACCCATACTGCTCGTCGGTCACCACCAACCGAGTCGCCTCCACCGCCTCGGAGTCGAGGTCCAGGGACCGCAGACACCCGGCCACCAGCCGGCATGACATCCGCTCGCCCAGGGCCACGATGGCATCCATGCCTCGCGCGGTCAGCTCCCCCAGCACCGCCACGCTCTCACACAAACGTACCAGATAGTCCAGCAGGGCGACGATCTCCTCGTCCATGGATTCGCGCTCGGCCTCGGGGACACAGGTAGCTATGGCTTGTCGGTGCTTGTCGAGCAATTGCTGCCGGGCCGCATGGTAAGTATCCGCGTCCCCCAGCTCAGCCGCCCGCGCCGCCTTGAGGAGGGTGTCGGTGACTCCGCTCATCGCCGAAACCACCACCGTCACGGCGTAGCCTTCCTTGACGCTGGCACCGATGAGCTCCGCCGTGCGTCGAATGGCGGCCCCGTCCCCTACCGACGTACCACCGAACTTCATGGTGCGAATGCGCATTCGTCCCCCCAGTAAGTGCAGACTAGCTGGGCGACGCCGTCGGCGCCTGGCCGTACTCGCCTTGGTATCTCGTCTTCAGGGCCGCCATCTCGGGATCATCCGGGATATCGGGGCCGAGGAGTAGGCTACGCTCTCGGAAGCGATCCGCGCCGACCGCGGAGCCCGAATCGTAGGCGGTGATCCCCAGGTATTCACCCAGCCCGCCGGCCCGGACGATGGCCACCGAGCCCTCCGGAATGGCCCCATTGGAAGGGATGGAACTACCGCCACCGACGATAAGGTCTATGGCCTGGAACTTCAGGGCCAGCTCCTGCTCCGTCGTCGGCCCCAAGGCCCCCAGCACCACCAATAGATCGCTCTGTTCCTCCAGCTCCGGGAGATACTGCTCAATGGCCGCGGCCGGATCGAGCGCTTCCATTCCTTCTGGTGCGGTGATGTCGGGTGACGTCAGGCCCAGCACCGCGATTCTCAAGCCCCCTCTCTCGAAAATGGCGTAGGGCTCCGCCAGTAGCTCGCCGTCCACCATCACGTTGGCGCTCAGAATCGCGAACTTCGCTTCCGCCATCCGCTCCCGCAGCAGGGCCACCCCCTCTTGTAGATCGCGGGGACCGAGGGCGAGGGCATCATAACCCATCAGGTTCATGGCCTCGACCAGCAATCGCCCTTGACTGAGCTGATTCAGGTCCTGTCGGCCACCGGAGAAGAGCGAGTTTCCCGCGTCCAACAACAGCACGTCCGCCCCGGACTCCCGGTTGGCTCGGATCGCGCTGGCCCGCCGGGCCAGCCCCCCCTTGGGCGGCGATCAACCGCAGGGGTCCACGTACCCCAGTACGTCGTTGGTATGCAGTATGAGCAGCTGTCCCTCCACGGTCACTCCGGTAGGTACCGTAGAGGCTTCCGATGTGACCCGCGGGGTCGCCGTCGCCGCGACCGGCGGCGCGATCACCGTCGGGGTCGCATCGGCGACCTCGGGCGGCTCCCCGGTGGCCCCGGCACAACCGGTGGCCGCCAAGGTCATGGCGAAGACCACCAACCAGAGACGGACTCGGCGCGTAAGCGGCATCTTCCTCCTCCAGCTACCGACGTGACTTGACAACGTACACGATCCCAGTGAAGCCCACGATTCCCACCCCGGCGGATATCCACAGAAGGTATGAGGTGCTTTGTCTCTCAGTTGTCCCAACCACGCTAGGAGTGGCCAGTGGGCCTAGGCGGAGGACCACCGGGGTAGACATCGGCGTCCAGGTGGCCGGCGACGGGAGCGGGGTGGGAGTGGCCGTCTCCGGTTCGGGCGTAGGGCTGGGCTCGGCGGTCACCGTCGGATCAAAACTCGGCGTAACCAATGAGGCCGCCTCCGTCCCCTGCTCTGGCTCCGCCTCGACGGTGTGGGTCGGTGTCGGTGGATCCGGAGGTGGGGTGCTGGTGTCCGTGGGGAGTGCGGTCGGCTCCAACTCCAGTGTGGGCGCGGGAATCGGTGTATCGGTAGCCACCGGAACCTCCGTCAGCACCGGGGTAGAGGTTGGCTCCGGCTCCGTCACCGGCACCTCCCCCACTGGAACCGACTCGTCCCGCACCAGGGATACGGCGTCTAGGAAGGCCTCATCGGCGCCGTAGCTGCGGGGATGGTTCACCCGGGCGAAGACGGTAAGCCGGTCACCCTCGGCCACCGCCCGCACCCTCAGCTCAGGATTGCCCCGCTTCTTCTCCCACACCTCGGGGCTCCACACCACCGAGGCCGCGCCCGGGTCGGTCCCTCCGCGGGGATCAATGCCGATGGCCCGGCCCATTTCGTCGCCCTGAGACTGAAAGACTGCCCAGCCGATGAAAGCCTCGTAGGTCGCCCCCGGCTGTATCCCGGTCACCTCCTGGTAGACCCCGGCCACGAACCCCTCACCATCGCTCCACACCCGTAGCGAGGGCTGCTTAGGGGTATCGGTGGCCTGATCGAAGGCGGGATGGCCGGAGATGACGAAGGGCCACCAGCCGGTGGGCACGGCTCCGCCCGGCGCCGGGCCAAAGGTGTCGAACTGGCAGTTAAAGGTCAGATTCCCCGGATTCTCGCATGGGTCCTGAGCTCGCGCGGAGGCCGGCGCCAGCACCGCCACCAGCACGAACACCAGAGCCAGAGCCCTAACCGCGGGCATTCCATTCCTCGGAGGCATACTTCTCCTTGGCCAATCTACCGGCAAGAACTCGCTCCGACGGCATAAGCCCCCCCTCCTCCCATTCGAGGGCTAGGGTACGGGC
>JBBQIE010000469.1:0-2961 GCA_038324625.1 Anaerolineae bacterium
AACCGGCCAGGTGAGGGAAAGCGGCCTGCTAGACCAGGAGGGATTCGAGGTAGGACACGGGGACCCGTCGGCGGCGTTGGATGTCGGAGCGTGCGGGCAGCAGCTTAATGGAGAAGGGGATGCCGGCCAGTTGACCCCGAAGCCGGGCCCGAGCCGCCTCCCCCCGCCAAGCCTGGATGGCGTCGGCGGCGATGCGGGCCTGGGCGGTGAAGATGCTGGTCCAGTGTCGGCGCAGGATCTCCGCGGGCAGGTTCTTGGCGATCACCGCCAGGGTGTTGCGGCCGGTGTAGAAGCTGGAGGTGACCCCTCCCCCGCTGGCGCTGAGCCGGTGGTAGACCGTGGCTCGGGGCTCGTAGACGCAGGCATGGCCGAGCATCTGCGCCCGCCAAGCCAGGTCCACATCCTCCAGATACATGAAGAAGCGCTCGTCGAAGAGGCCGGCATCGAGCAGCACCTGCCGCCGATAAGTGGCCGCCCCGCCGCAGGGCCCGAAGACGTACTCCCGCGCATCATACTGGCCGGTGTCCGTCTGCCAGACCCCGCGATTGATGGGGATGCCGTCCCGGCCATATTGATCGCCGGCGGAGTGGAACACGTCCCGCCGGTCGAAGAGCATGATGCGCGAGGCCACCATTCCGGCAGCCGGTTCCTCCTCCAGGGCCCCCGCAACGGCCTCCAGCCATGACGGCGCCGCCTCGACATCGTTGTTCAGCAGCACCACCACCTCACCGTTCGCCGCCATGATCCCCCGGTTCACCCCGCCGGCGAAACCCAGGTTCGACCCCAAGTCCAGCACTCGCGCTTCCGGGTAGGAGTGGCGCAAGAGGGGGATCGAGCCATCGCTGGACCCGTTGTCCACCACGATGGTCTCAAAGTCGAGGAGGGTCTGCCGGCGCAGGGAGTCCAGGCAGCCGGGCAGGAGGGCGGCGCCGTTCCAGTTGGGAATGACGACGCTAAGAAGCGGTCGGCTCATTCGCTCCGAGCCTGGTAGTCGGCCAGGGCCTCCTGCCAGGGGCGGAGCTTCAGGCCAAGGGCCTCGGCGGCGGCGAAGTTCCGCAGGGGGGCATAAAGAGGTGGGGTGGAAAGCCGCTGGAAATCGCGGCTAAGCATGGGCTTGATCGGCACCCGGGCCATCCCCGCCCCATCCAGAGCGGCGCGGGCGAACTCGTAGCGGGAGCAGACACCCTCATTCACCAGGTGGTACGTGCCGTAGCGCCCGCTTTGGACCAGCTTCACCAGGGCCTGGGCCAGATCCGGGGCGAAGGTCGGCGAGCTGATCTCGTCCGTGACCACGGAAAGTTCCCCCCGTTCCCGAGCCAGGGCCACTATCTTGGCGGGGAAGTTGTTGCCCCCCGGGCTGAAAAGCCAGGCTATCCTCACGATGTAGTATCGCGACAGGAGGGAGCGGACGTACACCTCCCCCATGTGCTTAGAGCGAGCGTAGGGGTTGATAGGGTTGGCCGAGTCGGTCTCCAGGTAAGGCCGGTCCGCTCTACCGTCGAAGACCTCGTTGGTGCTTATGTAGACCATGCCCGCCCCACACCGCTGACAAGCCAGGGCGATGTTCTGGGTGCCCAGGCCGTTCACCCGGTTAGCCAGGTCCGGATCGCGGGCGCATCCATCCACGTTGGTGTAGGCAGCAGCGTGGACCACCAGTTGCGGCTCGAAGGCACCGATGGCGTCCACGATTCCCGGATAGGCGGTGATATCGTACTCGGGCACGTCAATCCCCATCACCTCGTGCTCGGAGAAGGCCTCGAGCAACTGCCGCCCCAACTGGCCCTTGTGGCCGGTTACCACTACCCGCATCCGCCCTCCGCTCGCCCTATGGAAACGAGCGCCCTCTCCCCGGTGTTCATCCACCGAGAGCGAGGGCACCACCAGTGATCGCTCTTCGCTAAGTGCGGACCACGCCCCTAGAGAGGCTCGAACATGTCCTTGGACACACCGCACTCCGGGCACTCCCAGTCATCGGGGAGGTCCTCGAAGGCCACGTCATCATTCTCGGCCGGGTCGTAGACATATCCACATACGGTGCAAACCCATTTCTGCATGATATCTTCTCCCATCACAGGCTGCTCTCGCCCCAGTCGGCCCAAGGCGAGTACGCTGGTCAATTTAGCACAGGGGCACCGGTCCGGCAACGGCTAACATCGGCAAGCATGAGAGATCTCGCCCCCACGGGGCCCGCTTTGATTGCGCCTAACCGCGGATTGGCCTACAATCCGCCTGCAGATGAAGGATACCGCGTGACGAAGGCGCCGAATCGCAGGTTTCGGCGCGCTATTTGTGTATCTGTCCCCTGAGTTCCCGCGAAGAGACAATCGTGAGGAGGCATGATGGCCGCATTCGGAAGCGAGCAACTCCGGAACCTGGTCCTGCTCGGGCACGGAGGCGCCGGCAAGACCTCCCTGGTCGAGGCCATGGCTTTCGCCTGTGGCCTCACCAACCGCCTGGGTAGCGTCCAGGATGGGACCACGGTGGCGGACTTCGATGAAGAGGAGATCCGACGCCACGTCTCCGTCAGCATGGCCATAGTCCCCTGTCCCTGGAAAGGGATAAAGGCCAATGTCCTGGACACCCCGGGGTACCTGGAGTTCGTAGGCGAAGTGATCGCCGCCATCCGCGTGGCCGAGTCCGCCGCCTTCGTGCTGGACGCCGCCGCCGGGGTGGAGGTCGGCACCGAGCTGGTCTGGCGGTACGCCGACGAGCGCCGGCTTCCTCGCCTGGTGATCCTCAACAAGATGGAGCGCGAGAACGCCTCTCTCGCCGCCGCCCTGGCCTCTCTCTCAGAGAAGTTCGACGCCCGCTTCATTCCCGTTCAGCTCCCCATCGGCCGAGAGGCCGACTTCCGGGGAGTGGTGGACCTCCTCCGCCGGAAGGCCATCATCGGGCCGGAAGCCAAGGAGGAGGACATACCCTCCGAGATAGCCTCCGAGGTCGAGGACGCTCGCCTGCAGT
>JBBQIE010000470.1:0-2961 GCA_038324625.1 Anaerolineae bacterium
GGAACTCATGATGCTGCGATCCATTGACGGCTATCGCCCCGCCTTCGAGCTGGTGGACTTCATGGTCTTGGTGGAGCGGAGGCTGGGGCGAGGGCTTCTCGCCGAGGCCACGGTCAAGCTTCGGGTCAACGGAGAGGTCTACCTGACCGCCGCCGAGGGCGACGGTCCGGTGAACGCTTTGGATCAGGCCATGCGCAAGGCCCTGTTGCCCCGGTATCCGCGATTGGCCAACGTGCATCTGACGGACTACAAGGTGCGCATCCTGAATGAGGCCAGCGGCACCGCTGCCGTGACGCGGGTGCTGATTGACTCCACCGATGGGCGTCGGGAGTGGACGACGGTGGGCAGCTCGGAGAACATCATCGAGGCTTCGTGGATCGCTCTGGCCGATAGCCTCGAATACGCTTTGGCCAAGGGACTGGGGCATCCGGAGGGTGAGGCCGAGTAGCGCTCTCGGTCCCGCCAGGGGAGCCTCACGCAAAGACGCTGAGGCGGAAAGGTAAGAGGCAGAGTGCTGCACCGCTTCTGAGACTTAAACGCCCGAGGGCACCACGCCCCCGAGCGTGAGTTGTTGCCGTGAGAGAGGAGGGCCGTCGCTAAGGAGCGGTGGGCTCTGCCTGGGATTCGCTTTCCGGGGAGGTCATTCGCCGGAAGGCGGCCAGGGCCACCTCGATCATGTCGTCGGTGGGGGGACGGGTGGTCAGGGTCTGCAGGCTGAGGGACGGGCCCAGGACCACTCTCGCCAGGGGGTGATTCCGGTACCGCGCTGATAGGCGGACGATCTCGTAGGAGACGGCGGCGATCACCGGGACCAGCACCAGCCGGCTGAGGAGCAACAGCGGCAGCGGGGGCCGCCCGAGAAAGCCGAAGACCACCACCGACACGATCAGGACGATCAACAGGAAGGCGGTCCCGCAGCGAGGATGGGCGGTGCCATAGCGGCGCACCCTCTCGAGATCGAGGGGCTCGCCGGCCTCATAGGCGTTGATGACCGCGTGTTCGGCCCCGTGGTAGGCGAAGACCCGCTCAATGTCGGGGATGCGGGCGATGGCGACCAGGTAGCCCAGGAACAGGCCCAGTCGGACCAGGCCCTCGATCAGGTTGACGGCCCAGGCACTGGCGATGACCCTCTCCACCAAGGCGGTGATGGCGGCCGGTAGGGCAAAGAAAAGGCCCAGCCCGAGGGCCAGGGAGACGGCCATGGTGCCCCACATCACCGGCCCGCCGAGGTCCACCTCGTCGCCGGCGGCGACGTCGGCGGAGTAGGTGAGGGCCTTCATGCCGATGATCAGGGAGTCCCAGAGGATGAACAGGCCGCGCAGGAGAGGCCAGGAGGCCCATTTGGCCCGATAGGCGGCTCCCAGGGGCTCGGAGCGGACCTCAATGCCGCCGTCGGGGCGACGCACGGCTATCGCCATCCGCTGCCGGCCGCGCATCATCACCCCCTCAATAACAGCCTGCCCGCCATAGCTGGCGGGCTCGGCTGTGCATATATCCGGCTGGCGATTGTCGTCCGACAAGGTCAGCTCCCTCTCACGGGGCCTGAGATCACTTGACCGACTCGGCCTCGCGCGGTTCCGGGGTCTCGGCCTCGGGTCCGCGGCTGCGCTCCAGACGTCTCATGAAGCGATCCACCTGCCCGGCGGTGTCCACTATGCGCTGCTCCCCGGTGTAGAAGGGGTGGCATTGGGAACACACGTCGGTGCGGATGGTCTCTTTGGTAGAGCCCGTCACCCAGGAGTTGCCGCAGGCGCAGGTGACCCGCGCCTCGGGATAGTACTTAGGATGAATGTCCTTCCTCATGCGGCACCAGCCGCCAGTTCAGGCACGACGGTGACGTACTTGCGAGAGCGGCGCTCCTCAAACTTCACCTGACCGGCGGCCAGGGCGAAGAGAGTGTAGTCGCGTCCCATGCCGACGTTAGCGCCGGGATGGAAGTGCGTGCCGCGCTGGCGCACGAGGATGACGCCCGGCTGCACGTCTTGCCCGCCGAACCTCTTGACCCCAAGGCGCTTCCCGGCCGTATCACGCCCATTGCGGCTGCTGCCGCCACCTTTCTTATGGGCCATATTAGTTCTCCTCCAGCTCCGCGTGGAAGCTCTAGACTATGATGTCGTTGATCCGAACCCGCGTGAACCACCGTCGCTGGCTGCTCTTGACACGGTAGCGCTCTTTGGCCTTGTACTTGAAGACCACGACCTTCCGGTCCCGCCGCTCATCCAGCACCTCGCCGACGACCTTGGCCCCCGCGATCACCGGCGTACCGATGCGGGTTCCGCCCTCTCCGCCGGCCAGCAGCACGTCGTCGAACACTATCTCTTGGCCGGGGTCGGCCCCCAACCGGTCCACTTCCACGATCTGTCCCGGTTCCACTCGGTACTGCCTACAGCCACTCTTAATTACGGCATACACGGGCGCGAGCCTCCCTCGATGGTTCAACCAAGCCAGTATACCGGCTTGGGGATGAGGGGGCAAAAGTGGTTGGATAGTGGATGGATAGTGGATAGCGGGATAGCCCCTCGACCGAGGTCGGGGCTGACGGGCCTTCGGCCGGGTGCCCGCCTGCGCGGACACAGGTACGGCGGTGCGTAAGCGTCGGCGCGAAGGCGGGGTTGCGCCGCTTCAGTGGGCGGACACAGGCTTTCGCACAGGGGGGATCTGCACGGGGCACGATCTTGTCTGGCTTTCCGGCGTAGCGCATCTCGGTTCCGCCACCAGGACTGGCCGAGCCTGGCGATCCTCAGGCATCCCGAGAAAGGAGGCACTCGGTGTTCGGGCCTGGCTCTCCGTCTGGTAGCGATACACGAAAAGACCCCTTGGCTTTGCTGAGGATTCCTCGCCTCTTCCTCGGGTGGGCTTCTCGCCATGTGGTTGTCCCGCCGTCCCAACTGGTCTACACTGAGCTGGCGCTTCGATGTGGATGTCCTGAGCGATCATGAGCGCTGGGGGTTCTAGGCGGCG
>JBBQIE010000471.1:0-2954 GCA_038324625.1 Anaerolineae bacterium
TGGCTGACGGCGATGCCCACGAAGGCCCAGACGATCACCAGGTTGTAGGCGATATCGCGGCGGGTGGCGCTCATGAGTATGGCCACGGCCGCTCCGATGACTATCATGATGATGGCCCAGGTCGAGGGGCTGATGCCGAAGCCGCCCCATCCCAAGTCGGCCAGGAGGCTGGTGACGTTGGCGATGGTGGCCACGGTGATCCAGCCCAAATAGGTGCTGAAGGGGATGTGGATGAACCACTTCTCCGCCGTGGAGACCCGTGCTCGCCCGATGTCCAGCCGCAGGTAGATGGCGATCAGGCAGCCCAGGATCACCAGCATCAGGACGAGGGTGAGGGGGAAGACCAGGAAGTGCCACATGAAGATCCAGATGGCGTTGGCCAGGCAGGAGACGGCATAGAGGTAGCCGATGCGCCGCAGGAGGGGGTTATCGCGTTGGGCAGGGAGGGCCTGGTAGATGGTGAAGCCCACTAGAAACAGGTAGATGAGCCCCCAGATGGAGAAAACGTAGCCGGCGGGGACGAAGACGACTTTGAAACTGTCGGAGATCTCCCCGGTGTTGAGCCCGTTGAGGGGCAGGATGTTGGCCAGGGCGTTGACCACGATGACGATGACGGTAGCGACGACGTTGACCAGTTGACGAGTCTGATCCCTATCCATGAGATTCCCCCTTGTGCGCGGGCGCCGATGTCGGTAAGTGGTGAGGCGGGGGCAGTGGGTGCCCTCGCCCTTGCCCCGCTGCCGGAATGATAGGGGAGAAGCGGCGGGGGTTCAAGCGCTGCCGGCCGGAGGAGGGATCGCCGGTTATGAAGATTGAGCAGATAATCGGCCCACTGTGCGACCGAACGCCCGCTCCGCCATAATGAAGGTTTCGGAAATAGTCCGGACACGTTCTCGGCCGAGAGAGGGCGGGCGACTAAAGGCGCCCGCTGAGGGCCTTCGGCCAAGGAAGCTGCGCGGCGGGTGCAAGGCGGCGGGGGATTGTCAATCCGCCATGGCCCATCGGTCTCGGGTCACTGTCTGGCCCCAACCCCTGGCCGAAGGCCCTCAGCGGCGGGCTTCAGACCGCCGCCTCCACCGATGAGCGATGACCTGGTTATTTCGTCAATCTTCATAACCGGCGCACGCCTCTCAAGGTGCGTATCTCGGAAGAGAAGCGTGATATTATCCCTACGGGCCGCACTCTCTCCAGCACCGGAGGTGTCAGTATGGTGTCCACTACCTGGGAGGAGCCGCGCGAGGAAGAGGATCTGCCAAGAAGCCTTGGGGGAATGACCGAGCTGCTGAGGCCGTCCCTGGTTCGGCTCTCCGGCCTCTCGGTCTCGGTGGCCTACGGCTGGTTTCTCTGGAGCCTGGTGGCGGGCGACCAGAACGCCGACTGGCGGACGGCTGCTCCCAGCCTCCTGTGGGCTGTATCTGCCACGTCGGCACTGGCCGTGGCCAGGCATTATCGTCTTGCGGTCGCCGTCCTGATCGGAGGGCTTTCCCTGGCGGCGCTGGCCGACGTCCTGGTCTCCGGGGGAGCGGTGGGCCAGTGGCTCCTTCTGGCCGCCATGCTGGCGACCGGGGTCCTGGTGGGGCCGGTGGTCACCCTGGCGCTGGGAGCCCTGATCGCCGGGGCCCTGCTGCTGCTCCTGCCCGGACCCGATGCCTGGCCGCTGCTGAGGTCCGTCCTGATCGGTGCCGGCCTGGTGTGGGCGGTGGGGGGCACGATATTCCAGGCCCTGAGACGGGGCGAACGCAGTGAGTTGAGGGCCTGGCGACATGCGGACGAGGCCATGCGGCGCCGCGGTGAGCTGCGCGGCACCTCCAAGGCGCTACACGAGATGTACGGGTTGCTGGAGCGCACCAACCGGGAGCTGGAGATCGCCCGCCGCGAGGCGGAGAGCGCCCGGGAGATCAAGGCCCGTTTCGCGGCCAACATCAGCCACGAACTGCGCACGCCCCTGAACCTCATAATGGGCTTCAGCCGCATCATGCACCGCTCTCCTCGGGTGTACGGCAACGTAAACTGGACCCCCGAGCTGCGCTCCGACGTCCGCCAGATCCACAACGCCAGCCAGCACCTCCTGGGCATGATTGACGACATCCTGGACCTGTCCCGAATCGAGACCCAGCGTCTGCCCTTGAAGCTGGAGCCCGTGGACCTGGTGCAGTTGGTGGAGGAAGCCACTTCCACGGCCCGCGGGTTGCTGCGCGACTCCAGCGTCGCCCTGGTGGTGGAAGCTCCCGCGAAAGCACCGGAGCTGCTCCTGGATCGGACCCGCATCCGCCAGGTGATCCTGAATCTCTTGAGCAACGCCATTCGCTTCACCGATTCCGGGCGTATTACCCTGTCGCTCCGGGTGAGTGAGGAGCGGGTGCATGTCTCGGTGGCCGACACCGGGATTGGCATCGCTCCCGAGGACCTGCCGGCCATCTTCGATGAGTTCTCCCAGGTCGGCAGCGATCTCACCACCGGGCGCGGAGGGGCCGGCCTGGGGCTGGCGGTATGCAAGCAGTTCGTGCAGTTGCACGGTGGTCGGATAACCGTGGAGAGCCGGGTGGGGGAAGGGAGCACCTTCGAGTTCAGTTTGCCTCTGGTGCGGGCCCAGGGTGGTCGGGAAAGGCTGGCCTACTACGCCCCCGAGGGTTGGCTGCCGCCCCTGCCGGAGAACTCCGCCGGTGATTCCATCATCGTCCTCAGCCCCTACGACTCGGCGGCCAGGGTGGTTGCCAGAGGAGTGACGGACTGCCGGGTGCTTGCCCTTTCGGACGTGGGAGAGCTGGCGGCCCGGGTGGAGAGTGAGCATCCCCTGGGGGTGGTGGTCCTCAAGGATCCCCTAGCGCTAGGAAGTGGCCCCTCTCCCGAGGACGTCTGGGCCGCTACGGGCCGTCCCGACTTGGGAGTGATCGAGTGCGAGATCCCCCTCGAGGAGGCGGCGCGACGCTATCTGGACGTGGACGCTTACCTCA
>JBBQIE010000472.1:0-2952 GCA_038324625.1 Anaerolineae bacterium
GATGCTCGCCCCAGGGAACTCCGGTTCCACCGAGGCGAAGCGCCGGAAGTTCAGCTTCACCGTCACCCGGCCGTAGTCGGGGTTGAGGGCGTCGCTGCCGAGGTTGACGCCGGGGGGCAGCTCTACCAGTGAGAAGCCCAACTGGTGGATCTCGGACTCATAGAGGAAGGCGTAGTCCACCTCCCCGGCCTGGAGCAGGGACTCGACCTCCATGCCGGCGCCGCGCATGAGGATGCCGGAGCCGGCTTTCGGGGCCAGGAGCTCGGGCACGGTGATGGTGGTGTTGCCCTCCTCCCAGAAGGCGGTGATGGGAGGCTGGAAGCGGCCCTCCACGAAATCGCGGAAGAGGTGGGGCCGGCCGTAGACGGACTCAGCCAGCTTGAGGATCATGAAGGTCCGATAGCCGCAGGGGTCGAAGCGGGGATCGGAGAGGCCCACTCGCACTCCCGGTCGGGAGATGACCTCGAACCAGTTGTCGGGGTTGATCTCGTCGCTGTAGCGGCTGCCCTCGGTGTAGGCCAGGGCCATGCGGTTGCCGGCGAAGCGGAGATACCAGGTGGCATAGGGCAGGCCGGTGTCCGGATCGCTAACGGCGTACATGAGGCTGGGGACCAGGGCGTCGTCGGCGGTGGCCACCACGTCAATCTCCTCGCCGATGTCGGTGACGTGGCGCATGACCTGGATGCTGCCGTGATACTCGGCCCGCACGTCCAGGTCCGGGTTGGCCGCCTCGAAGGCCTTTTCCAGGGCCCCGAAGGGTCGGATCAGGCTGCCGGCGGCGAAGACGACCACCGGGGTCTTGGCGGCGGGCATGGGGGGAACGCAGGCCGTGAGGGTCACGGCCAGGGCCAGGAGAAGGGAGAGGAAACGCTTTGTCATGTTTGGCACCTCCGGGTGAAGAGGCGTGGACGTGAGAGAGGCGGACGGTTGGCGAAGATTGTCGAGATGAGGCGGACATTGTGTCGGCGAGGTCCGCCCCGCCATGATGAGGATTGAGCAGATAAGCGGCCCATTGTGCGACCGGACGCCCGCCCGGCCATGAATGGTCCGGGCTACGAGGAGCAAAGCCCACCTACGTGGGCTGAGAGTGGTCCCAGCCGGCGTAGGCCGGCTTCGCTTCTCCGTAGCTCGGGGCTTCAGCCCGGAGCGCCCCTACTTCACCTCGATCTTGACCACGTCTTTGACCCAGGTGGAGCTGGGCAGGTCGGGCATGACGGTGCTGAGTTGGCCGTCGCTCAAGGAGAGCAGGCACTGGGTGCAGGCCCGCAGGTCGCTCAGGGTCACCTCGGCGGTGTAGCCGTCCCCGGCGGTGATGGCGACGGTCTTGGCCTCTCCGCTCGGCTGGGCCTGATCCAACAGGTCATTGAGCAGGATGCCCTGGTAGGTCTGGGCCTCGTCTTTCTTGGGATGGGTGGCGGTCACCTCGGCGAAGGCCATGGCGGCCAGCTCATCCTTGGTGAAGCCCAAGGGATTGCCGACCAAGCCTACCACCGTGAGGTCCCCGGTCACCTCTGCCGCCGGGGCCGTCGGAGCGGCGGTGGCCTCGGGGGCGGTGGCCGCGCCGGCCCCGGCCACCACTTGGATCTGGGCCAGGCCCTTGACCCAAGCGGAGCTCTCCAGACCAGGCATGGCCAGGCGCAGGGTGCCGTCCTCGTCCACGGTGAGGAGGCAATCGGGGCAGGCCCGGACCGCCGCCAGATCAATCACTACCGAGTAGCCGTCGGTGGCGGTGGCCACCAGGGCCCCGGCACCCTCCTCGGGGGCGGCCTGGTCCAGGAGGGCGTTCAGGGGCACGCCTACATACTCCTGGGGCGCGTCCTTCTTGGGGTGGGTGGCGGTGATGGTGGTCATGTCCATGGCGGCGATGTCTTCCAGGCTCAGGTTCAGCGGCTCCCCCACCATGCCGGTGAGGGTGAGAGCGGCAGCAGCGGCCGGCGTCGGCTCCGGTGCCGGCACGTGGACCACGATGGTGCTGATGGCGCCCACCATCTCGTTCTTCTGGAGATCGCCGCCCACCAGGCGCAGGGGGAAGTATTTCTCCGGCAGGGAGTTTCCGTCCACCAGGTAGGCGACGATCATCTCGTCCTGGCGGTCGGCCCGCTTGCTGTCCAGGGTGAGGGTGTAGCCGTCGGCGGCGATTATGTCCACCAAGTAGCCGATCTTGGCCAGCTCGTCGCTGTAGGCCGGTCCCTCGTGGGCCACCTCGTCATCCACCCGGCCCAGGAGGCGCCACAGGGGGATGCCCACCCATTCCTGGCCGCCCTCGTCCGTCCAGGAGGCCCCGTGGCAACCGGGGGTGGCGCCGGACTCGAAGGTGGCCCGGTCCATCTCCTCGGTGATGGCCCCTTCCAGGGTGAGGACCCAGTCCTCAGTGGCGGGGCGGACGGTGAGGCGGGTGACCCACTTCACCGACCAGTGGCCGTCGGTGACCTGGTTAGGGTTGGGGCTGAGGATGGCCAGGCGCAGGGGGCCCTCCTCCTCGGAGATGGGCTCGCCGTCGGCCTGGTAGACGATGGCCACGGTCAGGGGATCGTTCATGGACTTGAGTTCGTCCCCGGTGCTTGGGTCGTAGGTGATGAAAGAGCCCTCGGTGATCTGATCGTAGGAGAAAGTGATGAAGTAGCCGTCCTTGGCCTCCACCGCCAGACCGGTTCCGGGGCCGAAGCCGTCCACCAGGGCGGCCAGGGCGGTGAGGGCCACGCCCTGGAACTGGGTGGGGAGGGTGATGTGGCCGGTGCTGCTCTTGATGCCGGCCAGGCCCTCGGCCGTCGGCAGGGCTTGGAGTTCGCTCAGGGTGAGGGAGGCCGTCTCGGTGAGGCCCACGATCTCCAGGGCGGTGTCCTCCACCGGGGTGGCATCGGCAACTGTTGTTGCCTCGGCAACTGTTGTCGCCTCGACGATTGCTGTCGGCTCCACCGGTAGGGCAGTGGCGGCCGGTTGGGCCGGTGGGGG
>JBBQIE010000473.1:0-2946 GCA_038324625.1 Anaerolineae bacterium
ACCACGCCGGCGGCTGCCTGGTCATGGACCCGCGAGGCCGGATGCTGGCCGAGTCGGCCACCGAGGAGATTGAGCCGGAGATGCTGGTGGTGGAGTTGAACGGCGACCTGGTGGCGGAGCGGCGCCGGCAGGCCGGCTTCAAAATTCAGTCCCGCCGGCCCGAGGTGTTCGCAGCGATCTGTCGGCCGACGGAGTGACCAAACCCCCCAGCCCCCCTACCAGCGGAGGAAGGGGGAGCCGGAACCGGCGAATCCAACCCCTGTGGCGGCAGGGGCCAGCACGGGGGAACGGCCCCTACGACTTACCTGCCTAGATCCTCTCCCCTCCCTTTTCAGGGGAGGGGCCGGGGGAGAGGTTCCCCTAATCCAGCAGCGGCAGTTTGACCGCCTCGCCGCCCCTTTCCGCCGACATGTCCGCCGCCAAGACCAATTCCGTCGTCTTCACCGCATCCTCGACGTTGGTGTGGGATTCCACGTCGTTGAGGATACAGTCCATGAAGTGGTTGATCTCCAACTGGAAGGGATGGTGGGTCACGTCGCCGCTGTCGGGCAGGACGGTGGGCACGCTGGCCCAGCTCTTCTGGCCGGGGAACTTCTCCGGCGACCAGATGAGGTTGTCCTTGATGGTGCCCTTGTCCCCCAAAAGGAAGACGTTGAACACGTAGGGGCTCACGTTCTCGATGGACGAGGCCACTTTGCCGATGGCGCCGTTGGCGAACTTGATGATCTGCACCTGGGTGGGGTTGTACTCGTAGACGTCGAAGGGGGCGTGATCGCTCCGGGTGCCGTAGGCCTGCACCTCGACCGCCTCCGATCCCAGGAACCAGCGAAGGGCGTCAATGGAGTGGATGCCGGCGGACAGGAGAGAGCTGGCCCCCACTTTCTTGGTGATGTTCCAGTCGAACTGCTTGTACCAGGGACCGATCCCGTGATAGTAGTCGGACTCGGCGTAGAAGATGCGCCCGATGGTGCCGTCGGCGATCTGGGCCTTCACCATGTCGAACATGGGATTCCAGCGCAGCACGAAGGACACCACCGTCTTCACCTTCGTCTCCCGGACGGTGTCCCGCAGCAGCCGCAGGCTGTCCAGATCCAGGGCGATGGACTTCTCCAGGCAGATGTGCTTGCCGGCCTTGGCCGCCGCCACCGCCTGCTCCACGTGTAGGTCGGGCGGGGTGCAGATGGAGATGATCTGGATGCGCGGGTCCGCCAGCATGTCCTCGTAGGAGCCGCAGATCTCGCACTCCATCCCCACTTCCGCCAGCTTGCGCTCGGCACTGCCGCGGGAGCGGCTGACCACACTCACCACTTCCGCGTGGGGGTTCTTGGCCCAGGCCAGCAGGTGCTCGCCCGCCACCCATCCCGTGCCCACGATACCGACGCCGTACTCGGCCATGTTCCTGCCTCCTCGTGAAGGTAGTTGCTTACCGTGATATCCAGTTGGGCGGTCGGACCGTTCCGCCACCCAATGCGCCCTCCCTTCTACACCACAAGCGGGCGGCAGTAAAGCGCGGGTCAGACCCCGAGGGTCTTCGAGACCTTCGGGGTCTTAGGGTATAATGCCCGCACCAGACCCAGGGAGGATTGACCCATGGCCCACGACCTAACCGACAGCGTGCTCGCCACCTACTACATCGAGACCCAGGGAGACCTGCGCCGAGTGGCGGAGCATATGGTGGAACTGGAGACCACCGGGTCCTGGCAGGGCGCCGGCGAGCCCACCCCCCTGTTTCGAGAATGCGGCGGCGAGGTCTACGCGGTCAACGAGGTCGAGCCGGGCAAGGGCACGGTCTCCGTCCTCTTCCCCCTCATCAACATGAACCTGGAGGAGGCCGCCTACCCCAGCCTCTGGCTGACCATGGTGGGCGGCGGCACCCACGCCCTGAACACCTACGAGAAGTCCCGCCTGCTGGACTTCCAGGTGCCGGAGGCGGCCCTGCCCCACTTCCCCGGGCCCCAGTTCGGCATCCAAGGCACCCGCGAGCTGCTGGACGTTAAGCCCGGAGAGCTCATCATCGGCACCATCGTCAAACCCACCGCCGGGCTCACCCCCGACGAAGTGGCCGACATCTGCTACCAGGCCGCCCTGGGAGGGGTGCGGTTCATCAAGGACGACGAGAAGATGCTCAACGTCCCCTATTGCCCCCTCGAGGAGCGGGTGCGGAAGGTGGTAGCCGCCCTGAAGAAGGCCGAGGACCGGACCGGGCAGAGGGTCCTCTACGCCCCCCACATTACCACCAACCCCGACCGGCTGAAGGACAACGCCCGCATCGCTCTCAAGAACGGGGCCAACGCCCTCATGGTCAACTTCTTCGCCGCCGGCTTCTGGTCCCTCCAGGCCCTGGCCGAGGACCCGGAGTTCAACGTCCCCATCTACGCCCATTGCGGGGGCAAAGAGGCCTTCAGCCGCACTCCCGACCAAGGGGTGGACGCCAACGTGGTGGCCAAGTTCGCCCGGCTCCTGGGGGGCGACTACTTCCGCATCAGCACCGTGGGCGGGTACATGGTGGGCGGCACCCGCGAGGAGCTCCTCAGCCTCAAGAACGTCATGACCGAGCCTGTGCCCGGCATCAAGGACATGGTGCCCGCCATTTCCGGCGGCCTCAACCCGGCCAACCTGCCCCAGAACCTGGAGATCTTCGGGCTGGACGTGATGGTCCTGGCGGGGACCGGCATCACCCGTCACCCCCTGGGCATCCCCGCCGGCACCAAGGCCATGCAGCAGGCGGCGGAGGCCTTCCGGGAGGGCGTCTCCCTGGAGGACTACGCTCGGACGCATGAAGAGCTGAAGGCGGCGCTGTAGTGAGGGGGAAGGGGAGCCCTCACGCCCCGGCCCCCTCTCCCATTGCGATGGGAGAGGGGGAGATCATGGGGCGGAGGTCCGGCCGCGGGTACTCCCCCTCTCCCGCCGCGAGGAGAGAGCAGGCGAGATGCGCCGGCTGCCCGG
>JBBQIE010000474.1:0-2941 GCA_038324625.1 Anaerolineae bacterium
GCCTCGTCGCCCTCCGGTCGCACCCAGTTGTGGGTGTGGTCATAGTAGAGGTCGTCGGGGAATTGGTATTTGCCGATCTTCATGCCGTTGTCACTCCTGAGAATCCCATGCCGACATGCGGCGGGTTCCAAGCCCATGACCGCGATCCGTAGGGGCGAACCTTGTGTGTTCGCCCAGGCCACCGAGGGCGAATACGAGATTCGCCCCTACGAGTTGACTTGTGGCGTGTCCTGAATAGTGGCGGAGCGGAGGAGCAGCTCGGCCACGTCGTAGGTCGGTAGGCGCCGACGGTCCCGGCGGGCGGCAGCTCCCAGGGCCCGCTTGCACTGGGGGCAGGCGGTGGCGATGGCCTCGGCCCCGGTGGCGGCCGCCTGGGAGAGACGGAGGTCGCTGATGGCCTCGGAGAGCTTGGCGTTGACCATCTCCACGTCCCCCCCGCCGCCGCAGCAGAGGGCCATCTCCCGGTTCTCCTCCATCTCCACGAGAGTGAGGCCGGGAATGAGGCCCAGCAGCCGCCGGGGTATCTCGTAAATGCCGGAGAGGCGCCCGAGGTCGCAAGGGTCGTGATAGGTGAGGCGCAGATCCAGCCGGCCCAGGCGGGGGCGCAGAGCTTCGGACACCTCGTCCAGGTACTCTACCCCGTGTAGCACCCGCAGCCCGGTGTTCCCTCCCAACCAGCGGGGATAGCATTCCGAGAGGGTGTAGTAGCAGGAGGGGCAGGGGGTGACCACCGTCGTTGCCCCCTGGGCCTGGATAAGGTCCAGGTTGCGATGGGCCAGGGACAGCGCTTCCTCCTCCCGGCCGGCGGCGTAGAGGGGAAAGCCGCAGCACACCTCCTCCGCCCCTAGGAGGCCCACCCGCACCCCGGCCAGACGCAGGAGGGCCAGGAGGGCCTGAGAGAGGCCGAAGGCTTGGGGATATAGGGAGGAAAGACAGCCGGTGAACAGGAGCACCTCGGGGGGGCCGGCGACCTCGCCTCCCAAGGGGGCGTTGGCCAGCCAAGAGAGGCGCTCCTCCGGCGGGCGCCCGGCGATGTTGCCGGTCTCCCTCACGGTGGCCGCCAGACGGGCGATCTCCTCCGGGGCGGCGGAGGCCCTCGATAACTGCCGCCGCTGATTCACCCATAGGTGGTGGGTGTCAATTCCCACCGGGCAGACCACGTGACAGCGACCGCAGAGGGTGCAATCGTAGGCGGACAGGCTCATGCCCTGGAGGTCGGGGCTCTTGCGCCCCATCAGCCGGCCCAGCAGTCCCCAGCATTGGCTCTGCCAGGCCTCCCGCCCTTGAGCGATCTTGGTGAAGGCGGTGCTGTGATCCTGCCCCGCCGCCTGCTCGATGGGGCAGGCGGGGATGCACTCCCCGCAACGGGTGCAGGCATCCAGGCTGAGCAGGTCGCGCAAACTGAGGAGGCTGAAGTCCAGGTCCGTCATCGAGATGGCCGAGCCTCAGTACGATCCAGGGCCACCATCACCGGCCCGGCGAAAAGGTGCATCAGCTTGCTCAAGGGCCAATAGAGGAAGAGAGCCACGCTGGCGACGACGTGAGCCTGGAAGGCCCAGAAGTGCCAGGCGTCCCAGTCCAGGGAGAGCGGGGCCAGGCCCCGAGCCAGGGGCCAGGCGACGTAAGAGAAGCGGGCCACGTCGGGGGGAACCGACTCCATGAGCAGGCGCAGGGCCTCCAGGGGGTAGCCGCCGACGGCTACCAGCAGTAGCAGTCCCACCACCACGGCATCGGGGCCGGTGTTGGGCAGGTGATCCCCTCGCCATAGCAGGCGCCGGGCCCCGGCAAACAGCCCCCCGGCCAGGAGCATCAGCCCCAGGGTCTCGTGGAGGGCGGCCATGAAGGGCTGGTCCATGTCCCGCAGGGCGGCGGCCACCGAGCCGCCCCACCCCAGGGGAAGAAGCACGTGCTCGGAGAGGGCGGCCAGGAAGCTGAGGGTCGCCAGGCCCAGGAAGCCGGCCGCCATACTCTGGTGCGCCAGCCATCGGGCCCGGTCGGTGCGAAGAAGGTCGGGATGGGCCAGGCCGTCTCGAAGCAAGTGACTCCAGAAGTGGGCCCAGCCCCCTCGGGGCCTCGTCCCCATCGCTGCCAGCACCCCCTTGACGCCGGCGGGAGACCCGGCCTCGCCCTGTCGGTGGCCCCGGCCCAGGGCGGAGAGGTAGTGCCACCCCAGCCACACCAGCGCCACTCCTACCGGCAGCATCATCCACCAGAACCACTCTAGGCGCCGGGCCACCAGGGTCGCCATCAGAAGGACCGGCCTCCCCAGACCATCGCCGGCCCCCCGCCCAGCCCATCGAGAACGTGAGCCCGCACCTCCAGGGCCTTCGCCCGCCGTTCGTAGTCGAAGGGCAGGGAGGAACGCAGTAGGGCCCCGTCCAGCATGGCCGCCGCCGCGTCTCCCGGAACCTCCAGCCGCCGCAAGGCCCAGAGTAGGGGCTCGGCGTACATGGTGACGGCGTCAATGCCCCGGTAGCCGGACACCGGCTGCCCCTGGGAGGTCCGCCGGGTGACCACCCCGATCTCTCCGCCGGCGGCCAGGATCTCGACGGCAGGAATGGTCTCCACTCCGCAGCGGGCCAGGCCACCGTTGCGCCCACTCCTGGAGGCGGCCTTCAGGCTGTCGGCGGCCATCCGGGCCGCCTCTCGCGAGTAGAGTTTGTAGCCGCTCTGGATGTCGGGCCGGTCGCCGTAGGCGGCGAAGTAGGCGCTGCCGATCTGCCGGCCGGCGCCGGCGGCCTGGAACTGGAGGGCCTGCCAGAGCACCCGGTCGGTGAGGCCCTCGTACTCAGCCCGCTCCAGGCCCAGGGGCCGCATCCGGTCGGTCCGGCCGCCGGAGACGATCAGCAGGGGATTGCCGGTCTCGGCCGCCATCTGCTCCGCCAGTTGCAGAAGGGAGGGGAGGTCGTGGAGGCGATGGTCCCCGTCGCTGTCGCGGGTG
>JBBQIE010000475.1:0-2938 GCA_038324625.1 Anaerolineae bacterium
ATGTGCTCGATCTGGACGATGCAGGCCACCTGGTCGTTGGCCCAGGAGAAGTAGTCGTCCCCGTAGACCATGCAGCGTCCGCCGCCCAGGGAGCGAATGCCGTCGGGGGGGTACTTCATGGCGGCCACGGCTGCCTTGGCCTCGGCCACGGAGTTGACCATGGGTATCACCAGGCCCATGGCCCCGGCGTCCAGGAGCCGCTTGATGAGCACGGGGTCGTTCCAGGCGACCCGAGCCATGGGCATGGTGGGGGTGGTGCAGATGGCCTGGAAGCACTGTACGGTGGTCTCGAAGCCCACCGGGCTGTGCTCGGTGTCCACCACCAGCCAGTCCCAGCCCATGTGGGCCATGTACTCGGCCCCGATGGAGGAGCACAGAGATAGCCAGGTGCCCACGGCGGGCTTCCCGGCGGCCAGCTTCTGCTTGACGGTATTGACCTTCAAAGTATCCTCCTGAGAATCATGTTCCGGTTGCCACGGATAGGGACTCGACGGCTCTAGCGCCAGCCTTCCAAGGCTCTCTCCACCGAGGGGAAGGCCTGGGGGAAGCTCCCCTCGCCGATGGCCGCCTCTCCTGGGGCCGAGCCGTCGGTCACCAGCCGCACCTGGATGCCTTGGGAGACGAGGTAGCGGAAGAAGGGCCCCAGGCTGGGAAGGGCGGAGGAGGCCCCGGTGGCGTAGCGCAGGTCCACGATGGCCCGGTTGAGGCTGGCCTGCCGGAAGTCCAGCATGGCGTCCCGGAGACGGGCCACCGCGGCGGCACTGCTGAGGGAGACCACCGCCAGCACCACTACCCCGTCGCGCACCTCGGCGAAGGAGGCCCGCGGCTGCCTGGCCCTTTCCAGGGTCTCGTCGAGGGCCTGGTGCGAGGGAGGCAGCCCCATGACGGCATCGAACCCGCTGCCCAAGAGATTGAGCCTCCGATTGTCCAGCTCGGTCTGGGCCACCAGGGCCACCAGGTAGACGCTGGAGGTGGCCGGGTTCTCGCGTAAGCGGCGAACCAGGACCGGCCCCCCGGACTCATCCAGTTCGGGCTGGAGGAAGATCACCACGGCGTCGCCCTCCGCCGCCAGGCTTTGGGCCTCCAGGAGGCTTTCGGTGGTCTCCACTCGGCCCCGCGCCGCCAAGGCCCGAGTCAGAAGGCTGACCCGCCAGTCGTCGGGGGCGGCCACCACCGCCAGTTGGGGGAGAGGGGCGGCTGGGAAGGGGCGCTTGCCGGGGGGGCGGGGGGAGGCACCGGCCACCGCCCGTTTCACCCGGTCCAGCAGGGCGTAGGGCTCGAAGGGCTTGACCACGTAGTCGGTGGCCCCTTGATCAATCAGGGACTGCACCCGCTTGGCGGTGCTGATGGCGGTGAGCATGATGATGGGGATGCCGTCCGTCTCCGGCACTTCCCTAAGGCGTTGCAGCACCTGGTGGCCGTCCACGGTTGGGAGCATCACGTCGAGGAGGATGAGGTCGGGTTGGTCCTCCCAGGCGAGGCGCAGGCCCTCCAGGCCGTCCGCCGCTTGCACCACGTCGTAGTTGGCCTGGGTGAGAAGGAAGCGGAGCATCTCCCGCAGGTCGGGGTCGTCGTCAATCACCAGGATTCGCGCCATGCACCTCTCACCCTGAGGGCGCGCTCAGAAGGCGCGCCGGCGGTTGGAGACGGCGAGATGCTAGCACATGGATGACCATCGGGGCAATGAGAGCTCTGGGGGAAGGATCGGCCACGGAGGCACGGAGACACAGAGAGGCGCAGGGATCAGCCAGAGCCTTTCGCCCTTTTCACGCCTTTCGTGATCCAAACGCTTCTTGTCCTTGGCAGCGGCAGGACGGCGCGGTAGAATCCCCCGAAGCCTGGGACCGGGGAGGGATAGGACTATGGCGGACACGCCCATCATTGATATGCACCACCACCTGGGAATGGAGCCGGACTACGCGGACAGGCTGGCGGCTGCCTGCGCCCGCTTGAACGTGGTGAAGATCTGTATCATGGGCCTCGAGGCCTGGGGGCCCAAGAGCGGGTTCGCCGACAATCAGGCGGTGGAGAAGGCCTTCCGTAAGTACCCGGATCTGATTCGCGGGTTTGGGCACGTGCGCCCGGATGTGGATGGGCCGGAGAAGGTGGCGGAGCTGAAGGACCGCGGGTTCACCGGGGTCAAGTTCATCATCCCTCGCAAGCAGTACAACGACGAGTCCTATTTCCCCGTCTATGAGAAGGCGGAGGAACTGGGGATGCCCGGTCTCTTCCACCTGGGCATCGTGATGCGGGCGGACAGCGGCCACCACGTGCGGGTGGATTGCAGCCTCATGCGCCCGGTGTTCCTCGATTCCATCGCTCGCACCTTCCCCGACTGGACCATCATCGGGGCGCACCTGGGTAACCCCTGGTACGAAGAAGCCACCATGACCGCTCGCTGGAACCCCAACGTCTACTTCGATCTCTCCGGCTCCACCCTCAAGAAGAAGAAGCCGGAGTTCCTGGGGGAGCTGCTCTGGTGGGACAGCACCACCCGCTACGGCAGTGCCGACGGGGGCAACGCCTGGGAGAAGATCCTCTTCGGAAGCGACGTGGACTACTTCGAGATCAAGGACGTCCTCCACGACTACGAGACCGTCATCAAGGCCAATCACCTATCGCCCGATCTTCGCCGCGCCATTCGCTACGGCACGGCGGCCAAGATATTGGGCCTGGAGGTCTAGATGAAGATCGCCGTTATCTACCACTCCGAGACCGGCAACACCGAGCGGATGGCCGAGTTGGTGGCCGAGGGCTGCCGCTCGGCGGGTGAGGAGATCGAGGTCCGGTTGATGACCGTCACCGAGCCCAATGTCGAGTTCCTGCGCGAGGCCAAGG
This sequence comes from Anaerolineae bacterium, assembly GCA_038324625.1. Lineage (GTDB taxonomy): Bacteria > Chloroflexota > Anaerolineae > DRVO01 > DRVO01 > JBBQIE01. The sequence goes on from JBBQIE010000475.1 coordinate 2,839, forward strand.
TCATTATCCTCGGCTGCCCCACCTACGAGTCGTCCTGCTCCTGGCAGATGAAGCGGTATCTGGATACGGCCGGCTCCGAACTCGAGGGCAAGCTGGCCGG
>JBBQIE010000476.1:0-2932 GCA_038324625.1 Anaerolineae bacterium
CTATATCCCCATTCGGGGCGCGGTCACGTCGTCCTTGGATGGGTCCTACGTCAACACCCCGCTTGGGTTCCTGCGGCACGTGACCGCCGCCGGGTACAATGTCTTCCTCCAGGCCAACCCTCTGGGGGTGCAGGCGCCCACGGCCCTGGGATACCTGGAGTTGTTCCGGCAGCAGTTTGGCCTCCTGGGGCTTCTCCTGGCGCCGGTCGGCCTGGCGGCGATGCGGAGACGACGACGAGACGGCTTCCTCATCGCTTCGGTGCTTGCTCTCACCCTCGGCTTCGCCCTCCTCTACCGGGTGGCGGACTACGAGGTCTTCTTCATCCCGGCTTTCGTGATCACCGCCGTGCTCCTGGGCCTGGGTCTGGACCTGGTCCTCAGGTGGGCTCAAGGGGTCAAGGGCCCCAAAGGCCTCCCGGCGCGAGTGGTCGCCGGGGCCGTGGTTCTCATGCTCATCCTGGGCCTAGTCGCCCCCTTGCCGGAGCGATGGGTGGCTCAGGACCGTTCCCACGATTGGGAAGTGTACGATCTGGGGCGCTCATGGCTCCAGGCGGCGGAGCCGAACTCCGCCATCGTCGGCATCCTGGGCGAGACGACCCTGATACGATATTTCCAGCTCACCGAGGGGGTGGGCAAGGACATCACTGTCCTGGCTGCCGACGACGAGGCTCTGCGGCTGGACACGGTCCGGTGGCTGGTGCGGCGGGGCCGGACCACCTACCTGACCCGGCCGCTTCCCGGGGTGGCGGAGGAGTTCTCCCTGGATGCCGCCGGGCCGCTGGTGCGAGTGTCGCCGCCGGAAGTGGGGGCGGCAGAAGCCCAGGGCGAGATCGTCGCGCCCGGTCTGAACCTGGTCGGCCGGCAGTGGACGGCGGAGGAAGCCCACGGCCGGGCCGCCCTCGCGGTCTCGGCGCGCTGGATGGCCCCGGAACCCATTGACCGGCGCTTGAAGGTCTCCGTGCGAGCCTCGCGCGAGGGAGTGCTGGTAGCCGGCATGGACACCGAGCCCGTACACAACAGCTATCCCACCACTCGGTGGCGCCCGGGTGAGGTGGTGGAGGACTTCTACCGGCTGCCCCTACCGGTCGGCGACCCCGGGGGGCCAACCGACCTGGCGTTGGTGGTGTACGATGCCCTGTCCGGGGCCCAGATGGGCCGAGTGGAGTTAGGCACGGCGGTGGTGGCGGCCGGCGGTGGCTCGCGTCCGCTGGAAGACTGGGGTCTATATCAGCGAATGGCTTGGCTTCCTGGAGTTGGGACCCTGCTGGGTACCAACTTGGGCCCGGAACTCTCGGTGAAGGCTGGCGACTGGCTGTCGGTGGAGATCCTCCGGCGCGTGGGGACTCTGGAGCGTGAGGCTGACCCAATACTCCGGCTATCGCGGGGGGAGACAGTGGTGGCGGAAGCGCCCATGCCGCTGGCCTTCGGTGCGGCCGGCCCGCTGGTGAGGGAACGGGTGGAGTTCGAGGTCCCGCCCCGCCTGGAGTCGGGCAGCTATCGCCTATCCCTGGTGTCGGGTGGTTCGCCGGGCCTGGTCTTGCAGCCGCGGTGGCCTCCCATCACCGGCGACTACGACCTGGCGATGGTGGAGGTTCAGGGACGGAGTCGGACCTTCGACGCCCCTCGGCCCTCACAGACCCTGGACGCCGTCTTCAGGGATGACAACGGAGAAGTGGCCCGTCTCATCGGCTACGATCGAGTGGTCGAGGGAGATCGGCTCCGAGTGACTCTCTACTGGCAGGCGCTGGGGGAGCCGGGGCGGCGCTACAAGGTATTCGTACACTACCTGGATTCGAAGGGGGAGATCATCGCCCAAAGCGACCACGAGCCGGCGGACGGGCGGGCCCCCACCGACTCCTGGGTGAGCGGTGAGTACGTGATTGACGAGCATGTACTGACCAATCCTCCCTCTACCGAGGAGGACACCCGGCTGGTGGCCGGGCTCTACGATCCCTCCGGACGACTGCCGGTCACCGCGAACGTGCTCGTCCTGGGGGGCAACGCGGTGGTGTTGACCCCCCCCAGGCTGCCGTGATCGGGGGCGATCAGGCTCGCGGGCGCCGACGAGGGCGGGCGCCGAGAGCGGTTCAGGACCTAGCGCCGCTATTGGTGCTGACTATCGTGGCCCTGGGGCTACGCCTCCATCGCCTCGGGGACGCCAACGTCTGGTGGGACGAAGGCTGGAGCCTGTGGCTGGCGCGGATGAACCTGCCCGATGCCGCCCTGCGTACCGCCTACGACACCAACCCCCCCCTTTACTACGCTCTCCTGCACGTCTGGCGCCTGGCGGCCGGCGAGGGCGAGTTCGCCATCCGGTATTTGTCGCTCATTGCCGGCGTAGCTCTCGTCCCCCTGACCTATCTTCTGGGGCGGACTCTGGCCTCTCGATCGGCGGGCCTGATGGCGGCCGCCCTCGTTGCCGTCAGCCCTTTCGCCATAGCCTGGTCGCAGCAGGCCCGCATGTACTCGCTGCTGGCCGCCCTCGGGCTGCTATCCACTTGGCTGGCCATCGAGCTGTGGCGGGGCAAGCGGAGCCTCTGGCTCTACGTCGTCAGCACCGTGGCCCTGCTGCTCACCCACAACCTGGCCGGCCTATTCCTGATGGTTCAGAACGGCCTGTGGCTGCTGGAACTGGCGCGATCTCGGCCCCGACGCTGGTGGCGCTGGCCCCTGGCCCAGGGGCTGGTGGCCCTGGGGATGGTCCCCTGGCTGCTGGTGTTTCTGCCCCGCGTGCCTACGTGGTCGGTGGCCGAGCCGCTGCACCTGGGACGGTACCTCTATTCCTACTGGGGGGCACTGATTCGAGGTAGTACCATTCACATCGAGCGGTTCTCCCTGCCTTTGGCTCTGGCCGCCGGCTCGCTGGTGGCATCCCTGTTTTTCGCCGGCCTTGGTCTGGGAAGGGACCGGGGACGGTCGGACAGGCTCGGGA
>JBBQIE010000477.1:0-2925 GCA_038324625.1 Anaerolineae bacterium
CTGGTGTTCCCGGGGATTGAAGCCGTCAATGTTGGCATAGGTGGTGAAGAAGGAGTAGGTGTTCCAGAGCGTGAGAAGGAACTCCCGCACCACGGCCCCCACTAGAGCCAAAGAAAAACGGCGAGGGTTGCCTGGCGGTGAGGCAGTGTACATGTACCAGCGCACCGCGTCCGCCCCATGCTCCTGGACCACATCCTCCCACTTGACCACATTGCCGCGGGACTTACTCATCTTCTGGCCGTTCTCGTCTAGGATGTGGCCCAGGCTCACCACATTCCGGAAGCATACCTGATCGAAGAGCATAGTCGAGATGGCGTGGAGGCTGTAGAACCAGCCTCTAGTCTGATCCACCGCCTCACAGATGTAATCGGCCGGGAACTGCTCCTCGAACTTGGCTTGGTTCTCGAAGGGGTAATGCCATTGGGCCACCGGCATGGAACCGGAGTCGAACCAACAGTCAATCACCTCCGGCACCCGCCTCATGGTGCCGCCGCATTCACAATCGTAGGTGAGGTCATCCACGTAGGGCCGGTGGAGATCAACCTCCCCGGGGTAGACCTGGGTGAAGGTGCTTCCCGACTTCGAGCGCAGCTCATCCATGCCGCCGGCGCATTCGCTCTGCCCGCAGGTGTCGCAACGCCAGATGGGCAAGGGCGTGCCCCAATACCGGTCCCGGCTGAGGGCCCAATCCACGTTGTTCTCCAGCCAGTTGCCGAACCTTCCCTCTCGGATATGCTCCGGAACCCAGTTGATCTGCCGGTTAAGGCCGACCAGCTCGTCCCGGAAGCGAGTAGTCTCCACGAACCAGGAGGAGCGGGCGTAGTAGAGCAGTGGACGGTCGCAGCGCCAGCAGAAGGGGTACACGTGCCGGATACGGCCCTCACGGAAGAGAAGCCCACGGCGTCGCAGGTCCGCGGTGATATCGGGATCGGCGTCTTTGACGAAGACTCCCTGCCAAGGGGTCACCGCGGGAATGAACTTCCCCTCCTGATCTACCGTCTGCAGCACCGGAAGGTCTCGCTGCCTGGCGATGGCCATGTCCTCGGCGCCGAAAGCCGGGGCCATATGGACGATGCCGGTACCGTCTTCAGTGCTGACGAAGTCCGCGGTCACCACGTAGAAGGCGGGTTTGTCCACCGGCAGGAACTGGTACAGGGGCTCGTACTCGCGCCCTTCTAGTTCGCTTCCCGGCAGAGTCTCCAGCACCCGATAGACCTTACCATCCAAAACCTGAGAAACCAGAGCCTCCGCCAGGATCAGGCTCTCCTTACGCTCGCCCTCCTCGACCTCCACGATGGCATAGGTGACCTCCGGGTGAACCGCCAAAGCCACGTTACCGGGAAGGGTCCACGGCGTGGTGGTCCACACCAGGAAGTACAGATCCTCTTCGCCCACTGCTCGGAAGCGCACGAACACCGAGGGGTCGTCGGTCTCGGCGTAGCCCTGGGCCACCTCGTGATCGGACAGCGGAGTGCCGCAGCGGGCGCAATAGGGCACCACCTTGAAGCCCTGATAAAGGAGCCCTTTGTCCCACATCTGCCTCAGGATCCACCACACCGACTCGATGTAGTCGTTGGTCATGGTGACGTAGGCGTCATCCATGTCAATCCAGAAGCCGATGCGGTCGGTCATCTCCTCCCACTGCTTCACGTAGCGGAAGACACTCTCTCGGCACTTAGCGTTGAACTCGGCCACTCCGTAGGCCTCGATCTGTTGCTTGCCGCTGAATCCCAGTTGCTTCTCGACCTCCAGCTCCACCGGCAGCCCGTGGGTATCCCAGCCCCCTTTGCGGAGCACATACCGCCCCTTCATGGTTCGGTAGCGAGGAAACAGGTCCTTGAAGACGCGGGCGATGACGTGATGGGTACCCGGCAAGCCATTGGCCGTGGGCGGACCCTCGTAGAAGACCCAGGGTCGGCCTTCGGTCCGGATGCTCCTCCGGAAGATATCCCGATCGTGCCAGAAGCGGAGGACGTCCTCCTCCATCTCGGTCAGGTTGGGCCGTCCGCTGACGTCCTCGAAAAGCCGCTCCATACTCCGCCTCCCCGCCGTGTTGGACACAAAACGGGCCCTCGTCCTCCAGGGACGAGGGCCCGTCAAAAAAGGCACCCCGCGGTACCACCCTGCTTAGCAGCCACCGCTCGCTCATTCGGCTACGTGTTCATAGCCGCGTTGCGCTAACGGGCAACGACTCCGGCCAAGCCTACTCGCTCTCTTTCGGTTGGCGACTCGGGAAGGATTTTCGGTGGCCCGTCCGCGCCCGGCTCGCACCCCACCCGGGCTCTCTGAGCGCCGCTCTCCACCTACTCGTTTCCGTCAACGTCCACTGTAAGTATTCACACTCCATAAGAATACCATGATGAAGCAGCGCCCGGCAAATCAGACCCTCTGCTTAAGGACCGCCCCAATCCTATCCACCGCCTTGCTGATATTCTCCACCGAGTTGGCATAGGAGAGTCGCAGATGGCCCTGTCCATAGGCCCCGAAGGAGGTGCCGGCCAGGGTGGCCACGCCCGCCTCGTGCAACAGGAACTGCTCCAGCTCCTTGCTCTCCATCCCCGTGCCTTCGATGTTGGGAAAGACGTAGAACGCCCCCTTGGGCTTGAGGCAGCGGAAGCCGGGCACGGTGTTGAGGCCCTCGACAATGACGTCCCGACGCTGCCGGAAGGCCTCCACCATGACCTCGACATCATCCTGAGGTCCGGTCAGGGCCTCCACCCCCGCCACCTGGGTGAAAGCGGAAGTGCAGGAGTTAGAGTTGATCATCAGGCGGGTTACCTGCTCCGCCAGCCCCTCGGGCATGACCCCGTAGCCCAGGCGCCAGCCGGTCATGGCGTAAGTCTTCGAGAACCCGTCCAGGATCACCGTGCGCTCCTGCATGTCGGGCAGCGTCGCGATGCTGGCAAAGTTGCCCTCATAGATGAT
>JBBQIE010000478.1:0-2923 GCA_038324625.1 Anaerolineae bacterium
GGCAGGAAGGTCTGGGCCAACCGGCGCTCGTTGGTAGCGCGGGCATCCCCGGGGCGATAGGTGAGGGCCTGCGTGAACCAGGTGGCTGCTTGGGCTAAAGGCTCCGCCTCTCCCCGTGCCCCATCCACCGCTTCCAGGCCCAGGCTCATATAGCTGTGGTAGAGCCGGTCGCTGACCTCGTCGCGGCGGTAGTTGGGGCTGGTACGCCGGATGTCCTCGAAGCCGACCGCCGCCTCCGCCCACTTGCCCTCCGAGTAGAGATCCTGAGCCTCCTGCCAGACCCCGGCCATGCTGTCGGCCAACCTCGCCTGCTCCAGCAGAGAGGCAACGTCCCGATAGTTGGGGTCCTGGTCCTGGATGTCCTCCAGCACGGTGATGGCCCCGCTCCAGTCCTCGTCATGTAGGAGGCTGCCGGCCCGCTGATAGAGGTTCGCCAGCTGCCAACGCTGGTTGGCCCACTGGAGCACCTGCTTCACCTCTTCATCCAGGGGGAACCGGGAGACCAACTCCTGGAGCAGGGCGATGGCCTTGGCGTACTCGCCCGCCGCCACCGCCGACCGGGCCTGCTGCAAGAGGCCGCCCCGCTGCGCCTGGACGGTAGCCTCGGCGTCCACCACCTGGCCCTCCACCGGGCGCGGGGCCCCGGTGTTCACCGCCAGGTAGGCCACGCCCGCCACCAGCACCAAGACCAAGGCCGAGAGCAGCACCCGCCCGATAGGCAGAGGCTTGCGGCGGGTCTTGGCCACCTTGCCGCTGTACATCCGATCCAGTCCGGCCCGCATTCGGGCATCCTCGAGCAGGGGCTCGATCTCCGCCCGCGCCTGGGCCTGATTAGGATACCGCTCCAGCAGCTTGGCGAAGGCCTGTTCCGCTTTGGTCCAGTCGCCCGTTTGGGAGGCCTGCAACCCCTCGTAGTAGAGGGTATCGCGCATCCAGGGTCCGGCGGAGTCCGACATTCTCTACCTCTCTAGGGATTCATCCCGCCCAGGAATTGCTGGAACCGGGGGATAGACGGGCCCAGGATAACGATGAACAGCGAGGGGAAGATCAGGAACACCAGGGCGAACACCATCTTGAAGGGGGCGCCCCGGGCCCGCTCCTCCGCTCGTTGCCAGCGGATCACCCGCATCTGGTCGCTCTGGGTGCGCAGGACGTTGGCGATGCTCACGCCCAACTGCTCCGCCTGCACCACCACCGCCACGAAGGCGGCCAGGTCCGATACCTGGGTGCGCTGTACCAGGTGCCGGAGGGCGTCGGCCCTCCCGATTCCCATGCGCATCTCCCGGACCGCCCGCCGCAGCTCGCGGGTGAGCACGTTGTCCCACTGCTCCCCCACCCGCAGCATGGCCGCCTCCAGGCCCAGGCCGGACTCCACGCAGATGGTAAGCATGTCCAGCACGTCCGGCAAGGCCTGCTCGATCAGGTGCTGCCTGGCCTTGATCCGCCGCTTCACCCAGAAGGTGGGCAGGTAGTAGCCCAGGACCGGCGCCACGATCAGGGTCAGGGCGTCGCGCAACTCAAGTTGCGGTTTTCCGGACACCATCAATATGGCCAGACCCAGGCCCGCCCCGGCCAGCAGCAGCTTGAACCCCAGGAAGTCCACCGCGCTCAGGCTGCCGGGGTTGCCGGCCACCAGTATCATCTGTCGGTACTTCTCCACGTTGGCCGAGGGCGAGAAGCGACCGATGAAGCCCAGGATGCCCCGCAGCAGGGGCATCACCGCCCGATCCCAGAAGGAATGCTGAAGCTCCTCATCCACCAGATCGGTGATCTGGGCGTGGGAGGCCAGCCGCTCGGCGATGGGGCTGCGGCGCGGCCGCAGGGAGATGGTGATGGCCAGCACGCTCAATAGGGTCATCCCACCGACAGCCAGGGTACCATAGCTAGCCAGGAATGTCTCAGGCAAGGCCCTTCTCCCTCATACCTCGATGGCCACGATTCGCCGGATGACGATCGCCCCCAGAATGATCCCTAGAACCCCCATCATGGCCAACATGAACGGCAACCCGGGGGTGAACAGGCCGCTCATATACTCCGGGTTCACGGCGTAGAGAACGATGGCCAGGCCGATGGGCATCAGGCTGAGGAGCCAGCCGGTCAGGCGCTGCTGGGTGGTCAGCACCCGGATCTCCCCCAGGATGCGGACCCGCTCCCGGATGGTCTGCCCCACCGTCTCCAGGATCTCGGCCAGATTGCCGCCTACCTCGGACTGGATCTTGATCGAGGTCACGATCAGGGACCAGTCGTCGTTGGCGATGCGTTCCACCGAGTTATCCAGGGCGGCGGCCATGGGCAGTCCCAATTGCACCTCGCGCACCACCCGGCCCATCTCCACCGAGGCCGGCGCCGGCATCTCCCGAGTGACGATGCTGAAGGCCTGCACCGGCCCGTACCCGGCCCGCAGCGCCCCCACCACCAGGTTGATCACGTCGTTCAACTGGCGGGCGAAAGCCTGCCGTCGCAGCCGGGCCCGCCGGCTGACCCACAGCCGCAGGATCATCAGGGCCGTGCCCCCCAGCAGCACCCCGAAGATGAAGGACCCCCGCAACACCCCGAGCAGGAACCCGGCCGCCGCCGCCCCCAGCATGATGAGCACGTACTCGGGGACGGACAGGGCCAGGTTGGCCCGATCCAGATCGCGGGCGATACCCGGGGCAATAGAGAGCCGCATCACCAGGCGGCTGAGGAACCCCGGCTTCCCCGGTCTCGACCTCGCTTCCTCTTCCTCGGCCTGGTCCATAGCCACGATCTCCTCCAGGCGCTCGGAGGTCTGGCTGTAGACCCCAATGAAGTGGCGCAAGGCCAGGAACAGGCAGAAGACCGCCAGGCCCACCACCGCCCCCATGTAGAGGATCATGGTGCGCCCGAGGGAATCGCCCACGGACAACCGCTGCATCAGCCAGTCCAGCCAGGCTTCGACAAT
>JBBQIE010000479.1:0-2921 GCA_038324625.1 Anaerolineae bacterium
AGCCGATGGTGATGCTGGTGGCCACCACCTTCCCGATGGCCAGCAACGCTACTGTGCCCAAGAGCAATTGGCTTTGCAGGGCCCCCTCGATGCCCTCGTAACCTACCCCGAAGAGGAGGGGCAGGGCCAAACCGATGCCGCCCATGACCAACCCGCCCGCGGGGGTCTTCAGGTACTCCGGGAACTTCCAGGCCGCAAAGATATCCTCGAACCAATAGAGAATGCGGCTGAACCCGAACCCGGAGATTCCGGCCAGCACTCCCAACAGGGCGTAGAAGGGCAACTCCCAGGCCCCGGCGGCGGCGTAGGGAGGGATAACGAAGGCGGGGACGTCGCCGAAGAAGACACGGCCGATGACGCTGGCCGTCACCGCCGATACCACGATGGTGGTGAACTGCATGGCCCCAAAGTCGGCGGCGATCACCTCTATGGCGAAAATCACCCCGGCGATGGGGGTGTTGAAGGTGGCCGCGATCCCGGCCGCCGCCCCGCAGGCCACCAGGTTCTTCACCCGGTCCTCCGAGAGCCGGAGCGCCTGGCCCACGGTGGAGCCGATGGCGGAGCCGATTTGGACGATGGGCCCCTCTCGCCCCACCGAGCCGCCACTGCCGATGCAGATGGACGAGGCCAGGCACTTGATGACCACCACGATGGGACGCATCCGCCCACCCTTGAGGGCCACCGCCTCCATCACCTCGGGAACGCCGTGACCTTTGGCCTCGCGGGCAAGGAAGTAGACCATCGGCCCGATGATCAGGCCTCCGAGGGCCGGAGCCAGGATGACGTAGTAGGGCCCAAGGAACGACAGCCATTCCCCCAGGGTCCCGAAGAAGAAATGCTGGAAGAAACCGATCAGGCGCCGGAACACCACCGCCCCCAGGCCCCCGCCTACTCCCACCAGCAGGGAGATCGCCAGCAGCACCAGCTCCTCGGACGATTGCAACCGAGAAAGCCAACCAACCAGTCGAGTGGTCACGCCGTTCTCGGGGACGGGCGCCTGGACAGAATCCGCCATATCAAGCCTCGAGTCAGAAGTCAGAGCGCAGAGCCGCAGAGGGTCAGGGTGGGTTGGACCGTGGCCAACCCGATTGTACTACCATCCCGATCACACGCAACCGAGACCATCGCTGCCGGTTGTCACCGCCGATCCCGCCCTCCTATAATGCCCGGCGAAAGCAAGCGGCTCCGGCCTCGCGTCGGCGATACCGAGCCCACAAAGGAGTGTATACCAAGTTGGGAGCCGGTTCCGGTACCGATGCCAGGCCCACACCCGCCATGCTGAATGGAGCGCTCTTCAGCGGAGTAAAGCATCTCGTCCACGCGAGGCGAGACCCTTCGATTTCCTCAGGGTGACGTGTGGGGATTCGGAATGCCGAGCGGAGCGCTCCTCACCCCACCCGTCATGCTGAATGGAGCGCTCTTCAGCGGAGTGAAGCATCTCGTCCACGCCAGACGAGACCCTTCGGTTCCCTCAGAGCCTGCCCTGAGCCTGTCGAAGGGGTGACGGCTTTGAGGGCATGGGAGCTAATTCTGCCCCGAAGATGAGACACACCCCTCACAAAGGAGAGCCCATCGGTGACCGGACGATCCTGGCGCCTCGGGCGCATCCTGGGCACGGAAATGTACCTGGATCCCAGTTGGCTGGTGGTCCTCGTGCTGGTGGCCGTCACCGTGGCCACCGGCTATGGACCCAAGGACTACCCGGGTTGGGGGTCGCCGGCACACTGGGGGCTGGGGATCGTCACCGCCGTCCTGGGCTTCCTTTCGGTCCTTTGGCACGAGTTCTTCCATGTCCTGGCCGCCAAGGCCGCCGGTCGAGCCCGGTCCCGTAAGACGCTCTTCCCCTTCGGGGCCGCCGCCGTTCTGCCCGATGACGGAGATCGCCTCCAGACGGAACTGGCATTGTCCCTAGCCGGACCACTCGCCAGTCTCGTGCTCGGGCTGGCAATCTACCTCGTGTACCCCGCTCTGGCCTCCGGCTCGCCCTACCTGCCCGCCGTGGCCCGATACGCCGGTCTCCTCAATCTGGCTCTGGGGGCTCTCACCCTGGTGCCGGCCTTCCCCCTGGACGGCGGGCGCATCCTGCGCTCCCTCATCCGCCATTTCACCGGCAACGCTCGTTTGGCCACGAGGGCGGCTTCCTGGAGCGGGCAGACGGTGGCCTTCGTGCTGGTGCTCCTGGGGCTGGTGGTACTTCTTCGGGGGGACGGACTGACGGGGCTGTGGCTGACCTCGGTGGGCTGGCTGCTGCGAAACGCTGCCGTCTCCAGCCACCGGGAATCGGTGGTCCGAGAGGTGATGGCCGGGGTCACCGCCGCCGAGCTCATGTCGCACGACTTAGTCTCCGTGCCTCCGGGCCTGACCTTACAGGAGCTAGTGGATCAACACGCCACCGTCAGTCCGGAACCCGCCTACGCGGTGGTGGATCAGGGGGTGTTGGTGGGAGTGGTATGGTGGCCCGACCTCCAGGCCGTCGAGCGTTCAGACTGGCCCTCGACTACCGTCGGCTCGGTCATGACGCCCTATCGGCAGCTGAAGACGGTCCTCCCGGACGACGACGGCAACACCATCCTCACCCGCCTGGCCGACGAGAGCGTCCACCAACTCCCGGTGGTGCGCGATGGCCACTTGGAGGGAATGGTGAGCCGCAACGACGTGGTGCGTTTCCTACAGTGGCAGACGGAACTGGGGATGTACGGCTAGAGAGCCCGGGCTGAGGCCCGGGCTCTCCCCGCGGTGTTCGGCTCCCCTTCCTTCGCAGGGAAGGGGTAATAGGCAGAAGCGTAGCGCCTGCCGCTGGGGGGTTAGGTAATGAGGATTGACGAAATAGTCCGGTAATCGCACGCGAAGAGCCCCGCCGCCCAGGGGGGGGCGGGTGTGGCGGTTTGGGGCGCGGGGGGGGGGGCGCCCGCGGCGCCCCA
>JBBQIE010000480.1:0-2917 GCA_038324625.1 Anaerolineae bacterium
GCCGGGCCGGGCTCCGGCCGCTGCTTCATCGCTATGCCCCCACCAATGACGGCTGCGTGGCCCTGGGGCAGGCGGTGGCGGCCCGGATCGGGCATGGCGGGGGGCCGGACGGGGCCGCCTACTCGTCCTCCAAGTCGAACAGCGAGCTTGGTCTTGAGGCATCCTCACCAGTCGAGAGATCCCGATCGAGTTCCTGAACCAGGGTCTTGATGGTCAGGTCGGCGTCGTCCAGCATAGCCCCGCAGCGGCGGACCAGCTTCATGCCCTCCTCGAACAGGGCCAGACTCTCGTTCAGAGGTAGGTTACCTCTCTCGAGCTTCTCCACCAGGTCCTGAAGGGTCTGGTACATCTCCTCAAAGGTGGCGCTGCTCGGGTCAACTCCTGGAGCTTGGGTCAACGGGCCCTCCGTCGCTTTCAGGTTCGGGTATGGTGCTATTGATGGTGGCCAAGGCGCCTCCCCGGCGTAGACGGACGGCCACCGCCTCTCCTGACCTCAAGCCGGTCGAGTCGGTCAGCACCGGGCCGTCGAAATCGCCCTGGTGGACGATGGCGTAGCCGCGTTGCAGGGTGGCCAGGGGGGCCAGAGCCGTCAGCCGCCCTTGGATGTTCTCGGTATGGGCGCGACGGGCTAGGACGAGAGAGCCGCCGGCCCGAGCCAGGGCCTCCCCGGTGGCCACGGTTCGCTGACGGGGCTCAGCCAGACGAGGGGCGGCGGACCGGAGCCGGACCGCGAGAGCGCCCAAGTCGCGGCGGACCTCGGGGTCTAGTCGTCGTCCGCAGGCCACCAGCCGCCCGGACAAGTCCTCGAGAGCCTGCCGCCGGGTGGCGAGGACGTACTCGGGCGAGGAACGCCGGAGCACCCGCAGGGCGTGGCCGGTAACCAGACGCTTGGAGGATACGACTTCCAGCACCAGCCGGGCAACTCGGCTTCGGATCTGAGCCAGCATCTGAGCCAGCTCGCGCCGGTCGGGAACGGCGGCGGCGGCGGCGGCCGAGGGAGTGGGAGCCCGAAGGTCGGCCACGAAGTCGGCTATGGTGAAGTCGGTCTCGTGGCCGATGCCGCAGATCACCGGCACCGGCATGGCGACGATGGCGCGGGCCACCGCCTCGGCGTTGAAGCACCAGAGGGCGTCCTTGTCGCCGCCGCCGCGAGCCACGATGACCACGTCCACCGGCCGGCGGGCCAAGCTGGTCAGAGCGGCCACGATCTCGTCCACGGCGCCATCCCCCTGCACCCCGGTGGGGGCCAGCAGGATCTCCGCCACCGGCCAGCGCTGGGCGATGACGTTCTCGATGTCTCTCCGGGCCGCCCCTCGGGCGGAGGTGACCACTCCGATCAGGCGGGGGAAGCGGGGAAGGGGGCGCTTGCGGTCGGTATCGAATAGCCCCTCGCGCTCCAGCTTGACGCGAATGCGCTCGAACTCGAGGTAAGCGAGGCCGGCGCCCACCGGCACCACCTCGTCGGTATAGAGCTGGTACACACCCTGGAGAGGGTACAGGTCAAGGCGCCCGTGGGCCAGTACCTCGGTGCCGTCCTGAAGCTGGCCGTGCAGATGACGCGACAGAGGAGCCCACACCACTCCCTTGATCAGGGCGTCCGAGTCCCGTAGGGAGTAGAAGAGATGCCCACTCCGGGAGAGATTGGCGCCGGTGACCTCACCCCGCACCCATACATCCTGCAGGAGGGGATTCTGAAGGAAGGACGAGCGAACGTAAGCGGTCAGCTCGCCCACGGTGAGCACGGTGGCCTCGGAGGTGAGGGCGTCGAACAGCATCTTCGACCGACTAAACCCGAGTAAGGTAGGAGCCGTCGCGGGTGTCTACCCGGATGACGTCGCCCACCTCGACGAAGAGGGGTACCTGCACTACTCGTCCAGTGCTGAGGGTGGCGGGCTTGTTGGCAGCGTTGGCGGTGTCGCCCCGGAATCCGGGCTCGGTGTTGACGACCTCCAGGTCCACGGTGATGGGAAGCTCGATGTCGGTGGGCTCGCCCTCGTAGGAGGACAGCTCCAGGTTCAGTCCCTCGGTGAGATAGCTGGTAAGGTCGCCAAGGGTCTCCGCCGAGAGGGGGAACTGCTCGTAGGTCTCGATGTCCATGAAGTAGTAGAGGTGGCCATCGTTGTAGAGGTGCTGCACCACCCGATGATCCAGGCGGATATCCTGGATCTTGTCCCCGGAGACGAAGGTCTTGTCAGTGGTGGAGCCGGAGCGGAGGTTGCGGATACGCGTCTTGATGTAGGCGGCCCCTCGCGCCGGCTTGTGGTGGTTGTACTCGAGCACGCGGTAGATCTCACCGTCGAGCTCAAAAACGGTTCCCTTTCGCAGTTCGGTGACCGAGATCAAGTGGGCTTCCCTCCCCAATCCGCGACTGTATGCGCCGTTGGCGGCAATTATCTTACTCCGAATCGCCCCGGCTCAGCCACATGAGCGCCTGCTCGGGAATGGCGGAGGCCGGACCCTCCATGAAGGTGCAGTCGGGCAGCGACTGCAAGAAAGTGCTGCCGTAGCCCTTGCCCCGCACTCGGCTATCCAGAATCACGAATACCCCGCGGTCGGTCTTGGTGCGAATGAGGCGCCCGAATCCCTGCCTGAAGGTCAGCACCGCCTCCGGCAGGAGATACTCGCTGAAGGAGTCGGTGTACTGCTCGCCCCGAGCGGAGACGATGGGATCGTCGGGGACCATGAAGGGGAGCTTCACCATCACCAGACACTGGAGGGCATCGCCGGGGACGTCCACCCCCTGCCAGAAGGACCTGGTCCCCAGGAGGACGGCCCTCTCGGTGCTCTTGAACCCCTCCAACAGCTGATTCCGTCCGCCGCCATCGCTCTGGGAGTAGACCAGGATGCCGTCTTCCTCCAGGGGTGCGGCCAGGGCCTTGGTCGTCTGTCGCAATTGGCTGTTGGAGGTGAAGAGGGC
>JBBQIE010000481.1:0-2915 GCA_038324625.1 Anaerolineae bacterium
GATTGGGGCGTCGCCAAACGGTTAAGGCAGCGGCCTTTGGAGCCGCCATCTGGAGGTTCGAATCCTCCCGCCCCAGCCTCCACCCGACAGTCGGAGGCGGTGGCCCCCCATCGCCTCCTCGCTATCCCCCTCCACTCGAGGCCAGCCGACATGAACCTCTCCGTGGTCATCCTCGCCGCCGGCAAGAGCCGCCGTATGCACTCCAAGCTCTCCAAGGTGTTGCACCCTCTGGCCGGCAAGCCCATGGTCGAGTACGCCGTGGATACCGCCCGCGCCTTCTCCTCTACCCCTCCCGTATTGGTGGTCGGCGAGAACGAGGACCAGGTCCGAGCCGTCCTGGGCGACCGCGTCCAATACGTGAGGCAGCGGGAGCCCCTGGGAACCGGGCACGCGGTGCTTCAGGCTCGGGAGGCCCTGGAAGACCGTGGGGGCGTGGTGCTGGTATGCTTTGCCGACATGCCTCTCCTGCGTCGAGAGACCCTGGAAGGCATCGTGGACCTCTACCGGCGCACGGAGCCGACCATTGCCATGCTCTCGGTGGTCTCCGAGGACTCCATGGCCTACGGAAGAGTGGTCCGTGATGGTTTCGGTCAAGTCAGCGCTATCGTGGAGGAGGCGGTGGCCACCCCGGAGCAGTTGGCCATCCGGGAGTTGAATTGCAGCGTCTACTGCTTCCAGGCCGACTGGCTCTGGGTCAGTCTGGGTCGCATAGAGCCCAGCCCCAAGGGGGAGTATTACCTCACCGACACCGTCGGCTTGGCCATCAGCCAGGGCCTCCGGGTCGAAGCCCTGATCTCGCCCCATGTGGAGGAAGTCGTCGGGCCCAACACCCGGGTGCAGCTGGCCCAGGCCGAGAGGGTCATGCGCCGGCGGATCAACGAGGAACTGATGTTGTCCGGCGTGACTATGCTCGATCCGGAGTCCACCTACGTCCACTCCGGGGTGGAGGTAGGTGAAGACACGGTGATCCTGCCCGGAACCTGCCTCTGGGGGGAGACCTGGATCGGCCCCGACTGCCGCATCGGGCCCAACACCGTGCTCCAGGACTGCACCGTAGGCGCCCGCTGCACGGTGACCGCTTCCCACCTGGAGGATGCCGCCATCGGGGACGACTGCTCCATCGGGCCCTTCGCCCGCGTGCGGGGCGGGGCGGTGCTGGAGCCGGGGGTACACATGGGCTCCTTCGGCGAAGTGAAAAACTCCCGCCTCGGCCCCAACGTCAAGATGGGCCACTTCTCCTACATCGGGGACGCCAGCGTCGGCGCGGGGGCGAACATCGGCGCCGGAGCCGTCACCTGCAACTTCGACGGCCGCCGGAAGCACCATACCGATGTCGGCGAGGGAGCCTTCGTGGGAAGCGGGACCATGCTGGTGGCGCCGATCCAGGTGGGGGCGGGGGCGGTCATCGGGGCGGGAGCGGTGGTGACCCACGACGTTGCGGCCGGCGAGACGGTCTACGGGGTGCCGGCCAGGCCGCGGTCGCGCTAGTCGGCGGCCGGTTCCGCTGACTCCGCCGCGCGCCGAGTAGGCGGGGTTAGGTGACGCGACTGGAGCTCCAGGCCATCGGCATAGTCGCGCAAATGCACTAGGGCCCGGACCAGGCGGTCATCTCCCTCCCCGGAAGGAAAGTGCGACCGACACTCCATCACCCGCAGAGCCAGGTCCCGCAGCACTCGGAACTCGTATTGCGAGACTTTCAATCGTCGCCCTCGATAGGCGACCGCCTGGTGGGTGAGATCGAGAGACAGACTACCCTCGCTGAGCTGAGCCAGGTCCCCTCGAAAAGGGGCGCGCCTCATCAGGGCCACCAGCCGCGCCATGAGTTCCGTCCGGCTCACCTCCGATACCAAGCAAGCATCGGCGCCGGCATTCAGAGCCCGGACTCGATCGGCGACGTCACCGCCGCCGATGACCACCAGACGGGGGAGATCCACCATGGTGTCGGACAGGTGGGTCAAGGATTCGATGGACACGTCCGCCACTTCGCGAAGCCAAAGCACCACTAGTAGGGCCGTTGAGGCTTCTACTTCCTCGAGCCAGGATTCAGGATTCCAGGCCGAGAGGGTCACGCTGTAACCCTGCGCGACCAGAGCCTCGCACAGGCCCATGGCCCGCTCGGGGTTGGCAGCCAGGATCAGAACCTCTGCCGACACCGTGCCCTCCACTCTCAGTCGTGCATCGCAACCGCTGCTCCTATTGTATACCAACTGCCTAGCCCTAGTCATCTGTTATGTCAATACAATCATTAGAGTGTGGTTAGAGCCGACTTCCGGTTCCCGTGGAAACGGGCCGCGGCTGGGTCGCTTTGGCCACTTTGCGGCTGGCACGAATGCTGCTAGGCTTACCGATACCGCACGAGGCAGGGATGCCAGTCCCTCTACCTCGGTGCCGCCACCAGGGCCTCTCCGGCCCCTGGCGGCGGGCTTTCGATCCACGCGATCGGAACGGTATGAGTGAGGGGAGAGGACCGATGACCAATGCGCCGGACGGGGCGGGCCCGCCTAAGCCGATGAACCGAAGGGCACCCAGTGTCCTTATCGTTGACAGCGATATCCGGGTCCGGGAAAGGCTGCGGGGAGCGCTCTTCGCCCAGCTTGACTCCTGGGACGTACGCTTTGCCGCCGGAGCGGCGGAGGCGCTCTCCTTACTGGAGGAAAGCCCTCTCTCAGTGCTGCTGGCCGATCTGCACCTGCTCGCCACGGATGGGCAGAGCCTCCTGGAAGAAGCCAAGGAACGGTTCCCCCAGACCGTCCGCATTGCCATGGCCGACGGCGCCGCCCCACGGGAAATGGTGCGGGCCGCCGGCGTGGCCCATCAGTTCCTTCCCCGCGGCTGCGACGATGAGACCCTGAGATCCACCCTGGCTCGGGCTCTGGCTCTGAGCGAACTCCTAGCCGCCGGAAGGCTCCGGCGCC
>JBBQIE010000482.1:0-2913 GCA_038324625.1 Anaerolineae bacterium
CCGGCCGCATGATCTTCGCCCAGCCCGCCTGACCGACTCCGGGTTCCAAGCCCACGACTGTGATCCGTGGGCGCGAATTCTGTATTCGCCTGCGATGGCCTGGGCCAACACGAGCCCGGCCACGCCGGACCGCTTGACGGATGGGGCGGCTCCGGGCAGCATGATCCCCGAGATCCCTGCCAAGAGGAAGCGGCCTGGCCGCCTCCTCGCGCCGACCATCGCCGGTGGACTGGGATGGACATTGGTGGACCTCTCACCGCCGGCCCACATCAGGAGGCGTACCATGAGAGGTCGTGTCGCCCTTCGTCTGTCCCTTCTCGTTGCGTTGGCTGTCCTGCTCTGCTCCGGACCCGCCGGGGCTCAAGGGCCCTCCCTAACCGGCCAGGCCGTGCTCGGCAGCGGCTTCACCTATCAGGGCCGCCTGCTCGATGGCGGTGTCCCCGTCAGCGGCAGCTACGACCTGCAGTTCAAGCTCTTCGACGCCGCCACCGGGGGCACGGAGAAAGGGACGCTCGATATCCCCGATTGGGCGGTAGCCAACGGGCTCTTCACCGTCCCCCTGGACTTCGGGAGCGCTCCCTTCAACGGCCAGGCCCTCTGGTTGCAGGCGGGGGTCCGGCCCGGCCCCAGCGGCGACCCCTACGAGACTCTCTCCCCCCGCACCCCCATCAGCGCCGCTCCCTATGCCCTGTTCGCCGCCAACACCGCCGGCAGCCCCTTCGCCAACGTGGTAGTGGTGGCCAAGAGCGGAGGAGACTTCACCACCATCCAGGCGGCGCTCGACAGCATCACCACCGCCGGGGCCGGGAACCCCTACCTGGTCTGGGTGGCCCCGGGGACCTACGCCGAGCAGGTGACCATGAAGCCCTACGTGGACATCGAGGGAGCCGGCCGCTGGCTCACCACCATCACCCACACCGGCAGCGCCGGCCCCGATCAGGGCACGGTGATAGCGGCGGCGAACACCGAGCTACGCTCCTTGAAGGTGGAGAACACCGGAGCCGGAGGCGCCGACGCCGCCGTCGCCATCTACAGCGAGAGCGGTCCCTACCGGGTCACCAACGTCATCGCCTCGGCAACCGGTGGGAGTCTGAACTACGGGGTGCTGAGCCTGGGCGCCGGGGCCCTGCTGACCGATGTCACCATCGCCGCTTCCGGTGGCAACGCGAACGTCGGCGTGGCCAGTATCACCAACGCGCCGCTGGTGCTGAACAACTCTGCCGTGAGCGTTTCGGGGGGCATCGGCACCAACGTCGGCCTGGCCCATGACGCCTCGTCGGCCATCATCAACAACAGCGCCGTGCTGGCCACCGGCCCAGTAGGAAGCGCCAACTACGGGATTGTCAACAGCACCTCCTCGGGGATCTACACGGTAGTGGTCCACAACTCGGGGATCGGGGGCACCTCGGCCAGCGTGCGGAACGGGGGCGGCTTCAATACCCGCATTGCCGCCACCCAGCTAACCGGCGGCAATGTGTTCATCTCCCCCGGGGGCACGGTGACCTGCGCCGGGGTCTACGACAAGAACTACTTGTTCTACTCTGCGATCTGTCCATGATGCCGGGCAGGTGAGGCCAGCAACCGGGAAGCATCGCTGACTGCTCGACAGGTTGTCCACGGAGGCATGTCGATGAGGAGAGCGCTTCAGTCCGTCGCCCGAGTTCTCATGTCGCTGGCCCTGGTGCTGGCCCTGGCCCCGGTCGCCACGGTTAGCGGCCAACCCCAGCCGGAAGCACGGGCCGGAATGGACTACGCCCCCGGTGCCGTGCTGGTGGGCCTGAGCCCGCGGGCCTCCCTGATGGGTGGGGCCAACGGCCTGCAGACCACCGACGCCGGGCTCAGCGCCGCCCTGGCCGGGATCGGAGCCACCTAGGCCCGGCCCTGACCACAGTCGTGATGCCCCGCTTCGTGGTCACTGGGCACCAGGTGGGAGGGCAGGCCGGGGCCCAAGGGCGCACCATGGCTTTCAACCTGCGGCTGACGGCCGACGTGAAGGTCAGCGACGTGGCCTTCACGGTGAACACAGAGAGCGTGATGGTCACTCCGCCCGCCACCATCACTGTCAATACCACTCTGACCAACGATCACGTCTGGCTGGCGGCGAATAGCGTTAGGGTCTAGGCGGCCTGCTCGACGACGACCGTTCGCGTTTTCGCGCCCCTTTCGGCCCTTTCGCGGTCCAGAACCCCGGCCTTTGACAAGCGGGGCCCGGCGGCGTACATTCCTCGGGTCGGATCAACAACCTGAAGATGCCGGCTCGGCGACTGAGTCCGCCCGAACCGGCTCCTTTTTGTCATTCCCCCAACCCCTTGGTGATGCGGTGGATGAGCGCAGCGTAGGAATCGTCCAGACCCAATACGCCACCCTCTTCGAGCCTCCCAACGAGCTCCGGCTGGACAGCGGGGAGAAGCTGGGCCCCGTCACCGTCGCCTACGAGACCTACGGGGCCCTGAACTCCGACCGGTCCAACGCCATCCTCCTCTGCCACGCCCTTTCCGGGGACGCCCACGCCGCCGGTCGCCACGCTCCCACCGACCCCAAACCCGGCTGGTGGGACGACATGGTGGGCCCGGGCAAAGGGTTCGACACCTCCAAGTACTACGTCATCTGCTCCAACGTCATCGGCGGCTGCATGGGCACCACCGGCCCCTCCGCCCAGAACCCCCGCACCGGCCGGCCCTTCGGGCTCTCTTTTCCCGTGGTCACCGTCGCCGACATGGTGCGGGTGCAACGGGAGCTGCTGCGGCATCTGGGCGTGGATTCCCTCCTATGCGCTAGTGGGGGCAGCATGGGCGGGATGCAGGTCCTGCAATGGACGGTTGACTACCCGGACATGGTCCGCAGCGTCATACCCATCGCCAGCGCCGCCCATCAGTCGGCTCAGGGGATCGCCTTCGACGTGGTGGGCCGCCG
>JBBQIE010000483.1:0-2903 GCA_038324625.1 Anaerolineae bacterium
AACCGCGAATGGTTGTCGCCCTGGGGGATTTACTCAACCGTCCGCGATACGCGGGCCGGGTCCGCCGTCGCACCCGGCCCGAGTATCGCCCAACCGTCCGCCCCTGTATAATCGACCTCGACGGCATCGTAATCGGTGACTGGGGCCACGGCTATGGCAAGAGTGGGGACGGGCAAGGCGATGAGCCGGCGAATACTGACCGAGACGCAGGAGGAGCTTCTGGTCGCCGAGCGTCGGCGGCTGAGCGACCTGCGGATAACCCTCTCGCATCTGGAGATGGACGCCGCCGACCAGGAGCCCCTGGAGCAGTCCCTCCTCCAGTTGGACGAGCTCTTTCTCCTGGTGGTGGTGGGCGAGTTCAATTCGGGCAAGAGCGCCGTCATCAACGCCCTCCTGGGGCAGCACCTGCTGGAGGAGGGGGTTACCCCCACCACCACCCGCATCCAGGTGCTCAAGTACGGGGAGGAGTTCGCCCGCACCGCCGTGGACGCCGACGTGGGCCAGGTCTCCTTGCCGGCGCCCATGCTCCGCGAGATCAACATCGTGGATACTCCGGGAACCAACGCCATCTACCGCCAACACGAGGCCCTCACCCAGGACTTCGTCCCCCGCTCCGACATCGTGCTCTTCGTCACCTCCGTTGACCGTCCCTTCACCGAGAGCGAACGCCTCTTCCTGGAGATCATCCGCAACTGGGGCAAGAAGGTGATCTTCGTCCTCAACAAGATAGATATCCTGGAGAGCGACGAAGAGGTGGACCGCATCCAGGAGTTCGTCACCGACCACGCCCGCCGACTCCTGGGGGTGACCCCGGAGGTCTTCCCGGTCTCCGCCCGGCTGGCGCTGCGGGCCAAGTCCGCCTCCGACTCCCTGGCCCTGGAGGAGAGCCGGTTCCAGGCCCTGGAGGACTACATCGCCTCCACCCTGGACCAGGACGAGCGCATCCGCCTGAAGCTCCAGAACCCCTTGGGCGTGGGGCAACACCTGGCGGAGAAGTACCTGGAGATCACCGAGAAGCGGCTGGGCCTGCTCCAGAGCGATGTGGCGGTGATGGACGAGGTGGGCCGGCAACTGGGGGTCTACAAGGCGGACCTCATCCGGGAGTTCGGCTTCCGCCTGGCGGACGTGGACAACGTCCTGCACGAGCTGGAGAACCGGGGGATGCAGTTCTTCGACGAGACGGTGCGCCTGGGCCGGGTCTTCGATCTGGTCAACCGGTCGGCCATCCAGTCCGAGTTCGAGATCAAGGTGGTGGGGGATGCGCCTCAGGTGATCGAACGGCAGGTGGGCGACATCATAGACTGGATGGTGGCCAGCAACCTGCGCACCTGGCAGTCGGTGATGGAGTACCTGGCCCAACGGCGGCGGCAGTACGCCGACCGGATCATCGGCGAGGTGGGCACCGGCTTCGACTACGACCGGGCTCGCCTATTGGACACGGTGGGCCGGGCCGCCCGCGACATCGTGGACGGCTACGACGGACGAGAGGAGGCGGAGCGCCTCTCCGAGGCCACCCGGATGGCGGTGGCGGGCACGGCCTTGGCCGAGCTGGGGGCGGTGGGCCTGGGGGCGGTGGTCACCATCATCGCCACCAGCACCATGGCCGACGTCACCGGCCTGGCGGCGGCAGGGGCGGTGGCGGTCCTGGGGCTGTTCATCATCCCCGCCCGCAGGCGTCAGGCCAAGAAGCAGCTTCGGGAGAGAATGGCCCGCATGAGGGAGGAACTCACCCAGGCCCTGACGCTGCAATTCGAGCAGGCCCTGGACCGAGACCTGCGCCGGATCAACGAGGCCATCTCCCCCTATACCCGTTTCGTCCGGGCGGAGAGGGCCCGCCTGGTGGGGGCGAGGAAAGAGCTCAGCCTGGTGCAGAAGAGCCTGGCTCAGATGGCGGCCCGGATCGAGGATTTGTAGGGTCGAAGCGCCAATCTGGGATAGGGATTGATGGAATAACGTACCACAATCTCGACGGGGCAGCGCCTGTCGTGGGTGGAGGTGAACAGCGTGGCTCTCCTGATAGCAACCGAGCCGGTGCCGCTGAAGACGGACGCTCATGGCGTGGCCCGAGTGGGCGGGACCCGCGTGACCCTCGACACGGTGGTGGCCGCCTTCCTGAAGGGAGCCACCGCCGAGGAGATCGCCCAGCAGTACCCGTCCCTCGATCTGGCCGATATCTACTCGGTGATCGCCTACTACTTGAGGCAGCGATCGGAGGTTGACGAGTACCTGCGGCAACGCCGGAAGCTGGCCGAGGAGGTCCGTAAAGAGAACGAATCCCGTTTCGATCCGGCCGGCGTGCGGGCCCGACTGCTGGGGCGCTGACGATGCTTCGGCTGGCGGCCGACGAGAACCTCAACAACGATATCGTTCGTGGGCTGTTCCGCCGGAATCCAGGGCTGGATATCGTGCGCGTGCAAGACGTCGGCCTCTCAGGAGCTGAAGACCCCGCCGTACTCAACTGGGCCGCCGAACAGGGGCGGGTGCTGCTCACCCACGATGTCACGACCATCACTCACTACGCCTATGAACGAGTTCGGGGAAGCAAGCCGATGCCCGGCGTGCTCGAAGTCAGTTGCGACATCGCGGTTGGGGCTGCCATCGAGGACATCCTGCTACTGGTCGAGTGTAGTCTGGAAGGAGAGTGGGAAGGTCGAGTGTGCCACTTACCCCTCCGGTGAGCTAGCGATGAAGATAGCCTGCGTCCCGCCTCCTCTCCCTCCGTCAGGCGCGGGAGCACTTCTTCGAGCAGGCGCAGGACCGGGAGCCGCGCCGGATCAACGAGGCCATCTCCCCCTATACCCGTTTCGTCCGGGCGGAGAGGGCCCGCCTGGTGGGGGCGAGGAAAGAGCTCAGCCTGGTGCAGAAGAGCCTGGCTCAGATGGCGGCCCGGATCGAGGATTTGT
>JBBQIE010000484.1:0-2902 GCA_038324625.1 Anaerolineae bacterium
ATCACTGCCTGCGGCGGGGCCGCCCCGGCGCCCACCCAGGCCGCCGCGGCCACGGAAGCTCCGACCGCGGCCGCCACCCAGGCGCCGGCGACCGGTGCCACCACGGAAGCGGCCCCCGCCTCCCGGTTCGGCGAGTCCCCCATGACCTCGGACCTGGTCAAGGCCGGGTCTCTGCCGGCGGTCGAAGAGCGCCTGCCCAGGGAGCCCCTGATCGTCACCCCCGTCGAGCAGGTGGGCCAGTACGGCGGCGACTGGAAGACGGTCACCACCGGCAGCACCTACCAGGAGTGGTACTCCCTCTTCGAGCCCATGAACACCTTCACTCCGGACTTCACCGGAATGGTGCCGGTACTGGCCAAGGGATGGGAGTGGAACGAGGATGGCACCGTCATCACCCTCTCCTTGCGCGAGGGAATACGTTGGAGCGACGGCGAGCCCTTCACCGCCGACGACGTGATGTTCTGGTGGAATGACATCGCCCTCAACACCGAACTCACCCCCACCGTCCCCGGTGCCTTCCAGAGGGCCGGCGAGCCGGCGGTGGTAGAGAAAGTGGACGACTACACCGTCAAGATCGCTTTCGCTGCCCCCAACGGAATGTTCGAGGAGATCCTACCCAACCAGTGGATGTACGGACCGGCTCACTACCTCAAGCAGTTCCATGCCGCCTATGCCGACAAGGGCGCGCTGGACGCCGCCATGGCCGAGGAGGGCTTTGACACCTGGGTAGACCTGTTTGGGGCCAAGAACGCTTCCTGGAACAACCCCGGCTGCCCCTACATCTCCGCCTGGCTCCCCACCAACACGGTGGATCAGCCGGTGCATGTCTTCGAGCGCAACCCCTACTACTGGAAGGTGGACACCGACGGTAACCAGCTCCCGTACCTGGACGGCAAGAAGCGCACCCTCATGTCCGACGCCGAGGCCACGCTTCTCAAGGCGGTGGCGGGTGAAGTGGACTTCGAGTGGCACAGCGCCCCGGGCGGGTTGGCCAACCGGCCCACCGTCATGGAGAACATGGAGAAGGGCGAGTACCACGTCATCGGCCTGGTGAACCCGGGCACCAACTACGGCACCATCTACTTCAACTACGCCCATCCGGACCCGATCCTCAGGGAGCTGTTCGCCAACCTCGAGTTCCGCAAGGCCTTCTCCATGGCCTTCGACCGGAATGAGATCAATGACCTGCTGTTCAAGGGCCTGGCCACTCCGGCAGCGGCAACCTGTGCCGTGGCCTCCCCCTGGTTCGAGCAAAGCTTCGCCGACGCCTACTCCCAGTTCGACCCGGATATGGCCAATCAGATCCTCGATGGCCTAGGGCTCACCGAACGCGACGGCGATGGCTTCCGGCTCCGTTCCGACGGTCAGAAGCTCACCCTGGTCAACACCGTGTCCACCCCGTGGCCGGCCGAGAACGTAGAGATACAGGAGATCATCAAGGGCTACCTCAAGGAAGTGGGCATCGAGATGCTGGTCAAGCCCATAGAGAGCAAGCTCTGGTGGCCTTACGTCCACGGCCTGAGCCACGACCTGGCCTCTTACGCCTCCAACCTCGGCTTCGCCGGCAACCCGCCGGTGCTGCGGGAGACCTTCTGCACCCAGGAAGGCAACCAGCACTGGGCGCCGCAATGGGGTCTCTGGTACGATTCCGACGGAAAGGAAGGCGAGGAGCCGCCGGCGGAGATCAAGGAACTGCAAGACATGTACGAGCAGATCCTGGGCGAGACCTCGGCCGACGTCCGTAACGAAATGCAGAAGGCCGCCTTACAACTGCACGCCGACAACATCTGGCAGATCGGCTGCCTCGGTGAGCCGGACGCCGGCCGCTACGGCGTGTGCAAGAACTACTTCCGTAACGTGCCCGAGACCGGGTATCCCACCCAGCCTCCGCAGATCTACACCACCTCTCAGTTCTACATCGAGAGTTAGGCGAAGGCGCCGAGAGGTCTACCACCCAGGGCAGGGGTCGAGAGCTTCGACCCCTGCCGTCACACCCCGCTACGCTCGAAGCGGAAGCCATGTCCGCGGACGGTGACCACGTAGCTGTGCTGCGGGTCCAGCTCCGCCAACCGCTCCCGCAGCCGTCGCACCAGAGCGTCTATCGCCTGCTCCGTGATCCCTTCCGCCGCCTCGTCCGGCCAGACAGCAGCGGCGATCTCGTCGCGGGAGCACACGGCCCCGTCGCCCTCGACAAGCAACTGCAGCAGCCGGAACTGCGCCTGAGATAGGGGCGGGCGCAACTCCCGGCCATTGATCCACACCTGGCGGGATTGCTCATCGAACCGGAGCCCGGGCTGCAGCGCCTCCGCCAGGGTGAGAGGCACGGTGTTGCCACTGCCCACGAACCGGAACCGCACCACCACGGCCAACTGGACCTCGTCGCCGTCCTCGAGCACACGAGAGGTATCCAGCCGCTCCCCGTTCACGAAGGTCCCATTCTTGCTTCCCAGATCGCGCAGGAAGCATCGGCCACCCCGGCAGACTACCTCCGCGTGCAATCCGGAGACCCGCCGGTCCGGAATCACCACATCGGCATCGGCGCTTCTGCCGATGACCACCACTTCCTTGCCGAGGGGCCAGGGTCGCCCCCGCTCCGGGCCGTCTACGGCCACCAACATGGCCACATCACCGGATTCCATGACGATCCCCCTTTGACCCTGTCATTCTGAATCAACCAGGCATCGAGCACAAATCGCCGGCGCCGGTAGCGCCGGATATTGACAGTGGTTTGGGCCTTGGATAACCTCAGTATACGGAGCGCCGACTGGAGGAGAAGTGCGTGCCCCACCTCTTGGATTGCGGGGCGGTAATCCACGCCCGCTACCGGGTCACCGAGCTGGTGGCGCGAGGCGGCATGGGGGCCGTCTACCGCGCCGATGACCTACGCCTGACCGGGAGAGAG
>JBBQIE010000485.1:0-2902 GCA_038324625.1 Anaerolineae bacterium
GAAACCTAGCTCTCGCAGCCGACGCACAAGTTGGGACCATGACACCGCGGACAGCTTGGCCATGGTTGACGCTCAGGCGGGTTCGACGAGTTGGTTCAGGTCTATGCCGGCGACGAGGGGTATCCACAGGCCAAGGCGCAGACGAAGGGCAAGCCAGTCGGACAACGCCTCTCGCAGCTCTCGCCGACAACCTTCGAGGGTCGCATGGCTGGCCCAGACCCCTTGAAGACCGGGTACCTCGCCCCAGTAGGTGGCCTCACCTTCGATGATCTCGTAGACAGCCAGTTCCATGGCCTCATCTATGTAGCTGGCGAGCACGCTACTCTCCTTTCGCTGCCCCGGGCATGGAGCCGCTTTCTTGGTCGCTGCCCTCAGTATAGCAGATGGCCGGCGCGGGCTCACGGCAAGGGGTCTCGATCAGCGATGGAGACATCGCCTTGCTATGCCCGGAGCGGCGTGCCAGAATTGACCAGTCCCGCGATAGGGCGCCGTGACCCAGCCCGGGCCCGGCGGGACAGACTACGGTTCTGGAGGTGTCATGCTACCGGTTGATATGCCCCTGGAGCAGCTCAAGCAGTACCGGCCCGCCCTCACCAAGGAGCCGGACTTCGACGACTTCTGGGCTCACACCCTGTCGGAAGCCAGGCAGCAACCCCTGAATGCCGAGTTCCAGCCGGTGGGTGACTATCCGGTGCCGGAGGTGGAGGTGTTCCGGGCCTCCTTCGACGGCTTCCGGGGCGGTCGCTCGGTCGGTTGGTACCTGCGACCGAGGGCTGGGGCCGCCGAGGGCGGGCTGCCGGCTATCGTCGCCTATCACGGCTACAGCGGCAACAAGGGACAGGCGCACCAGTACCTCTACTACGCTCTGCAGGGATACGCGGTGCTGGCGCTGGATGTGCGGGGCCAGTCGGGGGAGAGCGCCGACGGCCACCAGTATCAGACCGGGCACGTGTCCGGCTGGATGACTAAGGGCATCATGGACCCGGGGGGGTACTACTACCGTGGGGTGTACATGGATTGCGTGCGAGCCGCCGATCTGGTGGCCTCGCAGCCCGAGGTAGACTCAGCCCGGATGGGCGCCTGGGGCGTCAGTCAGGGCGGGGGCCTCACCCTGGCGGCGACGGCCCTGAGCGGGCGGTTCGCCCTGGCCATGCCGGACGTGCCCTACCTCTGCCACTACCGGAGGGCCCTGGAGATAGCGCAGCAAGGGCCCTATCTGGAGCTGAGCAACTACTTCCGGCTCTACCCGGAGCGGGAAGACCAGACTTTCCGCACTCTCTCCTACTTCGACAACCTCAACCTGGCGGAGCGCATCACCTGCCCGGTGCTGATGTCGGTGGGGCTGATAGACTTGGTCTGCCCGCCGTCCAGCATCTACGCGGCCTACAACTATCTGCTGGGCCCCAAGCATATGGGTATCTACCCCTATCACGCTCACGAGGTGCCGGCCCAGCACATCACCGAGCAGATCCGTTGGGCGAACCGGCATTTGCGGGGACTGGATGTCTGAGGAGACCGCGGCCGCGGTGGCCCGGGTGAGGGTCTCGGATACGTCGTTGAGTGTGGACCTGGTAGACGGACGGACGGTTTCAGTCCCCATCGAGTGGTATCCGCGTCTGGCTTATGCGACTCCGGCCGAGCGGGCAAACTTCCGAGTGGCCGGCGCGGGCTATGGCATCCACTGGCTTGACCTCGATGAGGATATCGGAGTTGAGGGATTGCTGCTCGGCCGTCGGTCGAACGAGAGCCCTGCCTCGCTGGAGCGTTGGCTGAAACGGCGACATGAGGGTGGAGGCTAGGGCTGGGCTCGAACCCTTCTAATCTCTTCCGCGCGTGGGGAGGCGGCCGGTTTGCCTGAGATCGCGAGTTTTTTTGTCATGGTTCGTGTGAGGATGGAATGGGTTGGGGTGGCCCTGGGGTGAGTGCCGGCAGGCGACGGGAGGGCGGGCGACTAAAGGCGCCCGCTGAAGGCCTTCGGCCAAGAAAACCGTGTGGCTTCTACACTGGCCAAAGGCCTTCAGCAATAGGCACGGCAGTGTCCGCGGCGGCCTTCAGACCGCCGCCTCCCGCTCCTGACATCACGCGAACCAGGACAAGATCGCGCGCTTTTTTCGGGATCATCATTCGCATGTTCTCTGAGCCTGGAGTTCAGCACTTCCGGCCTCACTTCCATGCCTACTACCAGAATCAGGCCGCGGCTCACACCGTCGAGCCGGATGAGGAGGAGCAAGTGATGCACCCCATATACCGAGTGGTCGGCTTCGACCGGGTGGGCCCCTATGTCCTTCAGGTTAGGTTCGACGACGGCAGTGAACAGGTGATTGACTTCTCGCCCGTGCTGGTGGGGCCACTGTATGGTCCATTGGAGGATGAACCAGTCTTCAGCCAGGTGGCAATAGATCCCGAGATGCATACGCTGGTGTGGCCTAATGGGGCTGACTTCGACCCAGCTACGCTGCATGACTGGCCCAGGTACGCTCATGAGATGAAGCATATGGCTGAGAGATGGCGACAGACGCAGGCGGCGACTTCTCCTTAGGAGCGGAACCGCGGGGATCAGGAGGCAGTGATGGCGAAGGAACCGATGTTTGGAGAGGTTCTCGATGCAGTTGAGCAACTGTCTCTCGACGATCAGGAGACCCTGGCGGAGATCGTCCGCCTCCGTGTTGCTCAACGACGGCGGAGAGAATTGGCCGAGGACGTTCGAGAGGCCCGAGAAGAGTTCGCGGCCGGGCGTGCTCGTCCGATGACCCCAGACAAACTAATGGACGAGATTGAGTCCTGAGGTGCCCCTGATTTGGTCAAACGCCCATATGTGTATGCGAAGATGTAAAGCGTGGAGGATACACTCTCAGTCGGGTACTCTCGGGGGTGGGTGCATGGACAACGTGTATACGGCCGT
>JBBQIE010000486.1:0-2898 GCA_038324625.1 Anaerolineae bacterium
GCCGCCACCACTACCTCTTTGTGGGCGAAGGTGGGGGTGCAGACGTCCACGATGTCCACCTGGTCCAGCAAGGCCTCGCGGCTGGGGAAGGCGGGCACCCCGAACCGATCCGCCGCCCGCTGGGCCGCCTCCGGATCCAAGTCGTAGAAGCCCACCAGTTGGGCCTCGGTATACTGCCAGGCGACGGCATGGGTGCCGCCCATGGTGCCCGCACCGATGATTCCCACTCGTCTCATGCGTTGCCTCCGGATGCCGCCCCGATTGGGGCTGGGGAATGACGTCGTTGTGTGGTCCCAGTCTGGATGGCCATTATAGTTTGAGAGGTTGACCGCGACAACCGGTAGGCTAGTGCGGTCCCCGAATGGGGAGGCTCACGCAAAGGCGCGAAGGCGCAAAGACAAGAAGAGACGGCGAGAGAGACCCATCAGCACTGAGGTGGCGGATATCGTCGCGATCTCAGAACCCGACTGCTGAGAGCGCAGCTTGAGATAGCTTGACTGCGGCAGCCGGTTAGCGCACAATTGCGACCAAGTCTCAGTGGGCAGTGGTGAAGTGATCTCTGAGTTAGCGGAATGCCTATCGAGTGCCGGTCACCGGGTGACCCCGGCCCGACAAGCGGTCCTGCAAGCGGTGGCGGCAGCCGAATCGGGCGAGCATCTGAGCCCAGTTCAGATTCTGCGGCGAGGCCGGATGACCTACCCGGCCCTCAGCCGGGCCACCGTCTACCGCACCCTGGACCTGCTCACCTCCCTGGGGGTGCTCCGCCCCATTTACCTCGGGGAAGGGGATCGCCTCTACATCCGGGCCGACGAGGGGCATCATCACCTGGTGTGCTCGGGCTGCCGGACCGTGATCGGCTTCGAGGACTGCGCGGTGGCGGAGTTGGAGGACAAGTTAGCCGCCACTCTCGGGTTCGAGATCCAAGGGCACCTGCTGGAGTTCTACGGTCTGTGTTCGGAGTGCTCCCGACGGGCCGGGGAGGATCATCCCAGCGCCGATGACCGCCCGGGATCAGAGATGGTGAGGAGAGGCTGTTATGCACATCGTTAGGAATAGACTGGGTATGGCTCGAGGGCCGGCAGCGGCCCTGTTGATCCTTCTACCTCTTCTGACCGCCTGCGGGTCAAGCGGCCGCTCGGCTGCCCCTCCAGCCAGGCCGGGCGAGATAACGGTGGCGGCAACCACCACTGTGGTCGGTGATGTGGTGGGGCAGATAGGGGGAGAAGGCTTGCGGGTCGTCGTCTTGCTGCCGGTGGGCAGTGACCCCCATTCGTTCGAGCCCACCCCTCAGGATGTGGCGGCGGTGTCGGAAGCCCGGCTGGTTTTCGCCAACGGCTTGGGCCTGGAGGCGTTCTTGGAGCCTCTGATCGAGAGCGCCGGGGCGGCGGATCGGGTGGTGTCGGTCTCCGCCGGCATCCAACCTCGCAAGCTGGGCGGATCGGGCGGGGAGACGGCAGCCGGCGGGACCAAGGAGGACGATCCACACGTGTGGCTCAACCCGGAGAACGTGCTCCAGTGGGTGGATGTCATCGAGGCGGCCCTCAGTGAGGTGGATCCCCCGCGGGCGGACGACTACGCCGCCAATGCCGAGCGCTATCGCCAGTCCCTGACCGAGCTGGACCAATGGGTGGCGGAGCAGGTGAACACCATCCCCCCGGAGCGGCGGGTGCTGGTGACCGACCACGACGAGTTGGGCTATTTCGCCGACCGCTACGGGTTCGAGCTGATGGGGACGGTGATGCCGGGCTTCAGCACCCTGGCGGAGCCCTCGGCTCAGGACCTGGCCGCCCTGGAAGAGGCCATTCGACAGCACAGCCTTCCCGCCATTTTCGTGGGCACGACGGTGAACCCGGCTCTGGTGAAACGCATCACCGACGACACCGGGATCAAGCTGGTCTCCCTCTACATCGGGTCGCTAAGTGAGCCCGGGGGGCCGGCGGCAACCTACCTTGACCTGATGCGCTACGATACCACTGCCATCGTGGATGGTCTCCGATGAGCGTGGCCAGGGAACTGACGGCTTTCCGGCACCGACCAGTGGTCCACCGCCAGGGTGTGCCCGCGTTGTCCGTCAAGGGCCTGGGGGTCTCGTACGGGCCGGTAGTGGCCCTGCAGGACGTGAGCTTCGACGTGGAGGCCGGCTCTCAGGTGGCGGTGGTGGGGCCTAACGGCTCAGGAAAAAGCACTCTGCTCATGGCCATCGCCGGGGTGCTGGAGTCCACCCGAGGGCAGGTGAGCGTCTTCGGCTCTCAGCCGGGGGACCACTGCTGCATATCCTACGTGCCCCAGCGCAGCCAGGTGGATTGGGACTTTCCGGTCTCGGTGGCCGACGTGGTGATGATGGGGCGGGTGAAGCAGATGGGCTGGTTTCGCTGGCCCCGCCGCGAGGACCGTGAGGCGGTAGCCCATGGGCTGGATGTGGTCGGTCTGGGGTCTCTGGCGCGCCGTCAGATAGACGGGCTGTCGGGGGGGCAGAAGCAGCGGGTCTTCATCGCCCGCGCCCTGGCCCAGGAGGCGCAGTTGATGCTTCTGGATGAGCCCCTGGCCGGCCTGGACTGGCCCTCCCAGCAAGAGGTGCTCGAGGTCCTGACGGGCCTGCGAGCCCACGGGGTGACGGTGCTCTTCTCCACGCACAATCTCAACCTGGCGGCCCGACACTTCGATGAAGTCCTGTTGCTGAACCGGCGGCTGGTGGGCTTCGGATCGGCCGAGGCGGTGCTGACCCGCGAGCACCTGGTCAGCGCCTACGGGGAACAGATGGGGATGACGG
Organism: Anaerolineae bacterium; assembly: GCA_038324625.1. Taxonomy (GTDB): domain Bacteria; phylum Chloroflexota; class Anaerolineae; order DRVO01; family DRVO01; genus JBBQIE01. Next base: position 2,771 of record JBBQIE010000486.1, read on the forward strand.
CCGGTGGGGCCGCCTTCTTGGAAGATGCCTGCTGCGGGGGGCGCGAGTATGAGTGACCTGGTGAACCTGGTGACGGCCCCCCTACAGTACGCCTTCATGGTTAGGGGTTTCCTGGCGGTGCTGGTGGT
>JBBQIE010000487.1:0-2894 GCA_038324625.1 Anaerolineae bacterium
GGACCACTCTCAGCCGGCGCAGGCCGGCTTTGCGCCACCGTAGCCCCGACCATTCATGGCGGGGCGGCCCCTCACGGACAACGGTCCCGCTGATGTGACGTGGGCCGGTTATTTCGTCAATGTTCATCATGGCGGGACGGCCCCTCACTCTACCCCTCCTCCACCCTCGACCCCCCATGCAACCCTATGTGGAACGCCCACTGTACCAAAAGACTTGACGAGCCACCTACTAATGTGCCATACTGGCGGCAGGCAAGTATGAAGCGCCACCAGCCCAGGAGGTTGACGATGAAAGTGGTAGTCACCGCCCAAGAGGCGGACCTGCAGGCCAAGACCAGCCCCATATTCGGGCGGGCCCCGGCCTTCGTCTTCGTGGACAGCGACACTATGGACTACGAGGGTGTCCCCAACCCGGCCGCGGCCGCCGGGGGCGGGGCCGGCATCCAGGCGGCCCAGTTGGTGGTCGAGCGGGGGGTCCAGGCGGTGCTCAGCCAAAACGTGGGCCCCAACGCCTTCGCCGTGCTTCAGCAAGCGGGGGTAGAAGTATACCGCATCGGCGACGGTACCGTCCGCCAGGCGGTGCTGGCCTTCACCGCCGGTGATCTGCCCCTGGTGCCCGGCGCCAATGTCGGCGCTCACAATGGGATGAGGAGAACCTAGACCCCTTCGACACGCGATCCGTAGGGGCGAATCTTGTATTCGCCCTGGATCACCGAGCAGGCGAACACAAGGTTCGCCCCTACGTAACAGGTATATCTTCTCGGAATGCAGGAGGTTATCATGGTGATGCGATTTCTCAGAGGTGGAGGTGGTGGAGGCGGACGCGGAGGCGGTGGTGGCGGCAGGGGTGCCATGGGCGGCAACCAGGCCGCCGGCCCCGGCGGCAACTGCGTCTGCCCCAGCTGCGGCCACAAGGAACCCCACGTGGCTGGGAAGCCCTGCTACGAGCGGGACTGCCCCAAGTGCGGCACCCGCATGGTGCGGGAGTAGAGGGGCGGTGATTGTCACCGTCGCCAGCGGTAAGGGGGGGACGGGCAAGACCCTGGTGGCCACGGGGCTGGCCGCCGTCCTGGCCCGGGAAGAGGGCGCCGACGTCCACCTGGTGGACTGCGACGTGGAGGAGCCCAACGCTCACCTCTTCCTGGAGCCTCGCTTCGACCACTCCGAGGAAGTGACCATACCCGTCCCCCGGGTGGACCTAGACCTTTGCGACTTCTGTGGCCGCTGCGCCAAGGTCTGCGCCTTTCACGCCTTGGCCGTCCTCCCCGACCGGGTGATGATCTTCCCGGAGATGTGCCACGGTTGCGGGAGCTGCACCCTCCAGTGCCCCCAAGGCGCCATCTCCGAGGAGCCTAAGACACTGGGGCGTATCGAGTGGGGCCGGGCGGGAGGGCTGAGCTTCGCCCAAGGAGTGCTCGAGGTGGGGCAGGCCCTGGCCACCCCCCTCATTCGCCGGCTGAAGGCCCGCGTCATCCCCGACGACCCCGGGGCCACCGTCATCCTCGATGCCCCGCCCGGCAATGCTTGCTCGGCGGTGGAGACGGTCAAGGGCAGCCACTTCGCCCTTCTGGTCACCGAGCCCACCCCCTTCGGGCTGCACGATCTGAAGCTGGCGGTGGAGTTGGCCCGCGACGCCCTGGGCCTGCCGGTGGGAGTGGTCATCAACCGGGACGGCCTGGGCGATGCCGGGGTGGAGGACTACTGCGCCGCCGTCGGAGTGCCGGTGCTGGCCCGCCTGCCCTACGATCGCCGCATCGCCGAGGCCTACTCGGACGGTCGGCTCTGGGTGGAGGCCCTGCCGGAGTACCAGGGCCTGGTGCTCGACATCGCCCGGTCCATCCGGGAACGGGTGGGGGTGAAGCCATGAAGGAGCTGGTGGTACTCAGCGGCAAGGGAGGCACGGGCAAGACCAGCGTGGTGGGAGCCATCGCCGATCTGGCGGCCACGGAGCGGCGTCTGGTTCTGGCCGACGCCGACGTGGACGCCGCCAATCTGGAGATCATCGTCTCCCCCGAGGTGATCGAGACCCACCAGTTCGTGGGCGGAAACGTGGCCCAGATTGACCCCGACCTTTGCACCGGCTGCGGTCTCTGCGCCGAGACCTGCCGGTTCGAGGCTATCCTTGAGGACGGCGGCCTCTATAGCGTGGATCAGGTGGGCTGCGAGGGCTGCGCCGCCTGCTTCTACGTCTGCCCAGCCGGGGCCATCCAGATGGAGGAGCGAGTCTCGGGGGAGTGGTACCGCTCCGAGAGCCCCTTGGGCCCTCTCTTCCACGCCCGCCTCTCGCCGGGGCAGGAGAACTCGGGCAAGCTGGTGATCCAGGTGAAGATGAGCGCCCGGGCGGCGGCCGGCCGGGCGAAGGCAGATCTGCTCTTGGTGGATGGCCCCCCCGGCATCGGCTGCCCGGCCATCGCCGCCACCGGCGGGGCGAACCTGGCCCTCCTGGTGGCCGAGCCCAGCGTCTCCGGGGTCCACGATCTGGAGCGCATCCTGGCCACCACCCGGCACTTCGGGGTGCCCGCCGCCGTGTGCGTCAACAAGGCCGACATCAACCCGACGCGCACCGCCGAGATCGAGCGGATGTGCCGTTCCGAGGAGGTGCCGCTTTTGGCTCAGATCCCCTTCGACCGGGCCGTGGTCGAGACCCTGGTCCGGCGGGAGCCGGTCACCCGCCGTCCGGACAGCCCGGCAGCGATGGCGATCAAGGGGCTGTGGCGGGAGTTGAGGCAGTGGTTGGAATAGGGGAGAAGCACCCCGCCCCCAGCCCCTCCCCGACACGGAGAGGGGAGTTCCGGCTCCCCCTTCCCTGCGAAGGAAGGGGGCGGGGGGGGTGAGGTTCCCCAGTACTCGTGGAGGTGCCCGTTGAGAGCCAAGCCTAAGTCCGTTCGCATCGC
>JBBQIE010000488.1:0-2893 GCA_038324625.1 Anaerolineae bacterium
CAACCGGGGCAGGTACTTCTCTATGGCCTCCAGGATGTGGTCGGCTCGCCAGATGAACATGCCGCTGTTCCAGAAGTGCCTGCCGCCCTCGACGAACCGGGCGGCGGTGTCGTCGTCGGGCTTCTCGGTGAACCGGCTCACTCGGTAGGTCTCACGGCCGGCGAAGCTTTGGATGGCGTCCCCGAGTTCGATATATCCATATCCGGTGTCCGGCCGGGCCGGCTTGATGCCGATGGTGACCAGGTATCCTTGCTCGGCCGCCTTCTCGGCGGCGCGCAGCACGGACACGAACTCCTCTCGCTTCTGCACCAGGTGGTCGGCGTGCAGGTCGGCGATGATGGCGTGGGGGTCGCGCTTGTGGATGTAGAAGCTACCCAGGGCCACGGCCGGGGCGGTGTTGTGCCCGGACGGCTCCGCTATCACGTTGGCCGGCGGGACCAGGGGGAGCTGGCGGCAGATCTCCGGCTTGTAGGCGGCGTTGGTGACCACGTAGACGTGATCGGGGGGCATGAGGGGCCGGAGGCGCTCGAAGGTCTCCTGGAGCATGGTGCTCGGGGAGGCGATATCCAGCAACTGCTTGGGGGTATTTCGGCGGCTCCGGGGCCAAAGTCGGGTGCCTTGCCCGCCGGCAAGGATGAGGGAGTACATCAGAAGGAACCTCCTAACGCTAAGCTAACCGACAACGGGCGCGAATGTTTCGGCGATCCGCATCTTCAGTCAGCAGTGTATGCAACTCGGGCTTCGCGCACCAGGACATAGTACATGCCCCCGACGGAGCGGGCCATGCCCTTCAGCTCCAACATGGCCAAGGTGCTGGCCACCGCCGCCGGGGGCAGGCCGGAGCCGCGGCCGATCTCGTCAATGTGTAGAGGGTCCTGACTAAGGCAGGAGACCACCTGGCGCTCGTTGTGATTGGCGGGGACGAACAGGCGCATCTGGGTCTGGGCCGCCGCCAACTGCAGGTCCAGATCCTCGAGGATGTCCTCGGCACCGGTCACCAGCTTGGCCTCGCCCCGCTGGATCAGGCGGTTGGTGCCGGCGCTCAGGGGCCACATGATGCCCCCGGGCACGGCGTAGGTGTCGCGGTCCTGATCGAGGGCGAACTGGGCGGTAATGAGGGCCCCGCTGCGGTCGCCCGCCTCCACCACCAGCACCCCGCGGGACAGCCCGCTGATGATGCGATTGCGGGGCGGGAAGTTGCGGGCATCGGGCTGGGTGCCGGGAGCGTACTCGCTCACCACCGCGCCCCGCTCCAGGATCCTCGCCGTCAGTTGCCGGTGCCGGGCCGGATAGACCACGTCCACGCCACACCCTAGGACGGCGATGGTACGGCCGCCGGCCTCGAGGGCGGTTTCGTGAGCGGCGGCGTCAATGCCCAGGGCCAAGCCGCTGACGATGGTGACCCCGGCGGCCGACAGCCCGGAAACGATGCGTTTGACGGCCTCGATGCCGTAGCGGCTGGCCCGCCGGGTGCCGACGACGGCGATGGCGTTGGAGTCCTGATCGGATAGGGCTCCCCGGAGGTAGAGCACCGCCGGTGGGGAGGGAACGTGGCGCAGGCACTCGGGGTAGCCGGGGTCGGTGAGGGGGACGGCGGCGATGCCGGCTCCCTCCAGGCCCTCCAGCTCGCGGTCAGGATTGATCCGGCGGCGGGCTTGCAGTAGTTCCTCCACCACCGGCCGGGGCAGCCCGGCGGCGGCGATAGCGGCGTCGGGGGCGGCCCAGGCGGCGGGCAGGGAGCCGAAGTGCTTCAAGAGGTGCTGGATGCGGCCGGCTCCCAGGCCCTGCACGCGACTGAGCGCCAGCCAGTAGGCTTTGTCTTCCGGACTCTGCTCGGTCAGGATGCCTCCGGCGGGTTCTTGGCTAAGAGAAGCAGCGCCAAGCGGCCTCTCGCGGGCTGTGGCGCTGCCGGACGGCTTCACTATGATGGCGGCCGATCTCGGCCGGGGTCAATGAACGGGCTCCGGTCGGGGACGTCAGTCAGTCAATCTCGACGACCGCTCTCACGCCCTTCTTCTCGGCCGCCACCCGAACCACGGTGCGGATGGCGTTGGCCACGCTGCCACCCTTACCGATGACCCGTCCGGTATCTTGGGGGTCCACCCGCACCCGGTAGAGGTTGGCCCGCGGCCCCACTATCTCCTGGACCTGCACCTTCTCTGGGTGATCCACCAGATTATGGGTGATGAACTCGATCAGCGTTCGCATAGATCTATCCTTGTCGCGCTCTACTGAGATGAATCACGCCTGCGGCGAAGGGAGTCTAGCTCTCCTCGACCTCGGCGGCTTCCTCGGTGTCCTCTTCGTCCTCTACTTCGCTCTCGCCCTCATCCTCGGCCTCGTCGGACGAGATGGCCTCCGCCGTTGGCAGGCTCGCGGCGGGCGCGGCCTCGCTACTCTCTGCCGAGGACTGCCGTCGTTCCAGGGTCGCCAACAGGCTGACCACGCTCTCGCTGCACTGAGCCCCGACGCCTCGCCAGTACTCCAGCCGGTCGTCGGCGATCTCGATGGTCGGGGGATCAACCAGGGGGTTGTAGTACCCGATGACTTCCACGAAGCGACCGTCTCTGGGGGAGCGGCTATCCGCCACCACCACACGGTACATTGGCCTACCCTTGGCGCCGACCCGACGTAACCGAATTCTCAACATCTGGTACACCTCTCCCTCTCAGCGGACACGGCGTCGGTCACAACTCCGTCGTGACCATAGCCGTGCCTATGGCGAACACGCTGGTCACTAAGCGATAGTGACCGGTGCCGTGTTCAGTCTGGAACTCGATCTGGCCCGCCCGGGGGAATCGTGCCCCTCCGGTGCGGGAAGCTAGCGGAACAGGGACGCGAGGCCCCGGGTGCGGCCTCGCGAGAAGAGCTTCATCATCTTCTGCGCCTGGCG